>NZ_JBFXGV010000002.1:0-197727 GCF_050177655.1 Paenirhodobacter sp. | reverse complement strand
CGAGCGCGAGCACCGGCTGATCCTCGCCGGGGGCGGCGGGCTTCGGCGCGACCAGCGCCGCCTTGCGATCGGCGGAGGGCTGGGTCGCGGTGCCGTCGCGGCGCGAGGTGAAGGTGGCGAGCGCCGATTCCGCCTGCCGCGCGGCATTGGCGACCTCGTCGAGCTTCTTCTCGAGCGACTGGCCGGCGCGGATCTGGTTCTGGTTGAGCCAGGCCGAGCGCATCGCCTCGACCGAGGCCTTCAGCGCCTGCGCCTCGGCGCGCATCTCGCGCGCGGTGCGGGCGGTGACCGCGGCGACCCAGATCATCACGACGGGCAGCACGATGCCGACCACCGTCATCACCAGCGAGGCGGCGTCGATCCCCGAACCGCTATGCGGCACGAAAAGCCAGAACAGCGCGACGAGGCCGAGCCAGACGGCGGAAAGCAGCAGCGCCAGCCATTCCGTCGCGCTGACCCGCGCGGCCTCGGGCGCACGCGGGGAAAGGCCCGCGACCGGGGCCTTTTCCATCGGTTTCTCTGCCTTGGGCTCGCTCATGCCGGTGCCCTTCGCTCAGGTTCGTCAGATGAAGCGGACGGTCAGAATCTCATAGCTGCGCTCGCCGCCCGGGGTGCGGACCTCGACGCTGTCGCCTTCGTCCTTGCCGATCAGCGCGCGCGCGAGCGGCGACTTGATGTTCAAGAGGCCGCGTTCGAGATCGGCCTCGTGCTCGCCCACGATCTGATAGGTGCGTTCTTCGCCGCTGTCCTCGTCGACGATCGCGACGGTGGCGCCGAACTTGATCGAGCCCGAGAGCTTCAGCGTGTCGATCACCTCGGCGCGGCCGAGCACCGCCTCGAGTTCCTTGATCCGGCCCTCGACGAAGCTCTGCTTCTCGCGGGCGGCGTGATATTCCGCGTTTTCCGACAGGTCGCCATGTTCGCGCGCCTCGGCGATCGCCTTGATCACCGTGGGGCGTTCCACCGTCTTGAGCGTCTTGAGTTCGGCGTCGAGCACGTCATACCCGGCGCGCGTCATCGGTATCTTTTCCATGAATGCCTGCCTGCGCTATGCGATTTCCGTCCGGCCTGGTCAGTGTAAATCCGCCTTGCCGCAACAAAGTCAAGAGCGTGGCCCGAATTTCGTCATGATCCGCGGCTAGCAGGGAAGCGGTTTCCCCCGTCAAGGTCCGCCGCATGAAACAGATCCTTCTCGCCGCACTCGCCTATCTCGCCGTCACGCTGGCGCTTGGCCTCGCCCTCGCGCCCGGCGGGCAGGCGGAAAGCGCCGCGACGGTCGCGCGGACGCTGGCGATGACCGGGCAGTTCCTCGGGCAATGGACGGGATTCGGTCTCGCGCTGATCGGCGTCGCCGTCGCGCTGGAGCGGCGCCGGCTGATCGAACGCGCCGGGCCGATCCTGATGATGTTCGCCGCAAGCCTCTGCCTGCATGTCGGATTCGTCTTTCTCAAGGGCACGATCCCGGCGCTGATGCCCTATTGGGCCGATCCGGCGCTGGCCGATCTCGAGCGCGGGATCCTCGGCACCGACGCCTGGCGGATCGCCCATGCGCTGGTGCCGCAGCTGCCCGGCTGGATGCCGGATTTCTACCTCGGGATCTGGGCGCTCGCCGCCGTCGGCTTCCCGATTGCCCTTGCCGCGCTCGACCGCGACGCGCAGCGGGCGCAGCGCTACCTCTGGCTCTTCTTCGGCGCCTGGGTCGTCGTCGGCTGGGCGATGGCGGTGCTCGGCGCCTCGGTCGGGCCGGTGTTCTACGACCGGCTCGAGGGCGGCAGCCGCTTCGCCGATCTCACGGCCGCACTCGCCGCGAGCGGCATCGCCGGCTCGAAGATCGGCGCGGTGCAGGCGGATCTCTGGGCGGCCTGGGAAAACGGGCGGCAGAGCTTCTCCCCCGCGATGTCGGCCTTCCCCTCGATGCATGTCGCGGTGGCGACGGTCACCGCGCTCTACCTCGCGGAGCGCTCGCGGCTCCTTGGCCTTCTTGGCGCGGCCTTCTGGGCGGTGGTGATGTTCCTCTCGGTCTATACCGGCTATCACTACGCGCTCGACGGTATCGCGGCGACCGCTGCGGTCCTTGCGCTGCGCGCCGCGATCGGGGCGCTGCAGAGCCGCGATCTTCCGTCGCGGAACCCCGCGATTTACGCAAGAATGTTGCGCGCGATCGCTGCGTCACAATTGCTTCGTTCCGTCAGGTAAGCTAGTCACTTCGGCGAAGCGCAAGCAATCCGAAGGAGCCAGCCATGGCCGAGATCGAACGGGAATCGATGGAATATGATGTCGTGATCGTGGGCGCGGGGCCTTCGGGCCTTTCGGCGGCGATCCGGCTGAAGGAGATCGATCCGGAGCTCACCGTCGTCGTGCTGGAAAAGGGCTCGGAAGTCGGTGCGCATATCCTCTCGGGCGCGGTGCTCGATCCGGTCGGCATCGAGGCGCTGTTCCCCGACTGGAAGGAGCGCGGCGCGCCGATCAAGACCGAGGTGAAGAAGGACAATTTCTACATCCTCGGCCCGGCCGGTCACATCCGCATCCCGAACTGGCCGATGCCGCCGCTGATGTCGAACCACGGCAAATACATCGTCTCGATGGGCAATGTCTGCCGCTGGCTCGCCGAACAGGCCGAGGCGCTCGGCGTCGAGATCTTCCCGGGCATGGCCTGTTCGCAGCTCGTCTGGGGCAAGGACGACAAGGGCAATGACGTCGTCGCGGGCGTGGTCGCCGGCGAGATGGGGCTCGAGGCCGACGGCACGCCGGGCCCGAATTACGAGCCGGGCATGGAGCTGCGCGGCAAATATGTCTTCCTCGGCGAGGGCGTGCGCGGCTCGCTCACCAAGGAAGTCATGGCGAAGTTCAACCTCTCCGAAGGCCATTGCCCGCAGAAGTTCGGTCTCGGCATGAAGGAGATCTGGGAGATCGACCCGGCGAAGCATCGCGAGGGCACGGTGACCCACACGATGGGCTGGCCGCTCGGCGGCAATGCGGGCGGTGGCTCGTTCATCTACCACGCGGAAAACAATCAGGTTTTCATCGGCTTCGTGGTGCACCTGAACTACGAGAACCCCTATCTCTATCCCTATATGGAGTTCCAGCGCTTCAAGCATCACCCGATCGTGGCGGATCTGCTCGCAGGCGGCAAGCGCGTGGCCTATGGCGCGCGCGCGATCTCGGAGGGCGGCTGGCAGTCGATCCCGAAGCTGACCGCGCCGGGCGTGGTGCTTCTGGGCTGTGCGGCGGGGCTCGTGAACGTGCCGCGCATCAAGGGCAACCACAACGCGATGCTGTCCGGCATCGCGGCGGCGAAGGCGGCGGCCGAGGCGATCAAGGCCGGTCGCTCGGGTGACGAGCTCGTCGCCTACGAGGCCGATCTGCGCTCGGGCCCGATCGCGGCCGACCTGAAGAAGGTGCGCAACGTCAAACCGATGTGGTCGCATTGGGGGATGATCCCCTCGCTGATCCTCGGCGGGCTCGACATGTGGACGAACAACCTCTTCGGCTTCTCCTTCTTCGGCACGCTCAAGCACGGCAAGAACGATGCGGCGCATACCGGCGAGGCGAAGAAGTTCAAGCCGATCGAGTACCCGAAGCCCGATGGCAAGATCAGCTTCGACCGGCTGACGGATGTGAGCTTCTCCTTCACCAACCACGAGGAAAGCCAGCCCTGCCACCTGAAGCTGACGGATCCGACGATCCCGATCCGGGTGAACCTGCCGAAATACGCCGAGCCCGCGCAGCGCTATTGCCCGGCGGGGGTTTACGAGGTGATCGAGGGCGAGGAGGGGCCGCGGTTCCAGATCAACTTCCAGAACTGCGTGCATTGCAAGACCTGCGACATCAAGGATCCGTCGCAGAACATCACCTGGACCACGCCGCAGGGCGGCGACGGCCCGAACTACCCCAATATGTGACGCTGAAAATCGTCACAACGACGTGTTGCGGGGGGCCTCTTGTGCCCCCCGCATTGCCTTGACGGCACCGGCTCGTTACCTTCGGCGCAAGTCTCGGAAAGGATTGCCCCTTGCCCTTCATGCTCCGGCCGCGTGCCGCCGCTCTCCCGCGCCTCGCCCTGATCGCCGGCCTGCTTGCCTCTGCCGCCGCGCTGCCCGCGCGGGCCGATCTCGCCGGCCCCTATCTCGCCGCGCGCGCGGCCTCCGCGGCCAATGACTATGCCGCCGCGGTGACCTATTACGACCGGCTCCTGCTCAATGCGCCCGAGGATCTCGACGCGCAGGAAGGCGCGCTGATGACCCATGTCGCGCTTGGCGATTTCGACCGGGCGGCGGCGCTGGCCGATGTGATGATCGGGGCGAAGGATCCGTCGCAGATCGCGGTGCTCGTCGCGCTCGCGCAGGATGCGAAGAGCGGCGATTTCGCCAAGGGCGTCGCGCTGCTCGACGGTGGCGCCGATGGCGGGCAGCTCGTCTCGGGCCTTTACCGGGCCTGGGCGCTGGTCGGTCAGGGGCAGATGGCAGAGGCGACGAAGGCCTTCGACGCGCTCGCCAAGGAAAAGGGGCTGATCGGTTTTGCCAGCTATCACAAGGCGCTCGCGCTGGCGATGGTGGGCGATTACGAGGGCGCGGACGAGATCTTCTCGGGCAAGCTTGCCGATCTTCTGCATGGCACCCGGCGCGGGGTGCTCGCCCATGTGCAGATCCTCTCGCAGCTCGAACGCGATCCGGATGCGGTGAAGCTGCTCGACAGCGCGTTCGGCTCCGGGCTCGATCCGGAACTGAAGGCGCTGCGCGAGGGGCTCGTCGCCGGCGAGACGCTGCCCTTCACGGTGATCGGCTCGGCGACGGATGGCGTGGCCGAGATCTTCTATGCCGTGGGGCAGGCGCTCAACAGCGATGCGCCCTCGCCCTTCGCGCTTCTGCATGCGCGGCTCGCCACCTGGCTGCGCCCCGATCACGTGGAGGCGGTGCTGCTGACCGCCGCGATCCTCGAGACGGAACAGCAATACGATCTGGCGATCGACGCCTATGCGCAGGTGAAGCCGGAGAGCCCGGCCTTCCACGCCGCCGAGCTTGGCCGGGCGGAGGCGATGGTCGCCGCCGGGCGCAGCGATGCGGCGATCGAGGTGCTGGAAAAGCTCTCGCGCACCCATCCCGATCTGCCCGGGGTCTGGACCTCGCTTGGAGACAACCTGCGCCGCGAGGAGCGGTTCAAGGAGGCGGCGGAGGCCTATGACAAGGCGATCGCGCTGATGGGCGAGCCGAAGCCCGCGGACTGGTTCGTCTATTACGCGCGCGGCATCGCCGAGGAGCGTTCGGACCAGTGGGCGAAGGCCGAGCCCGATTTCCGCGAGGCGCTGAAACTCAGCCCGGATCAGCCTTCGGTGTTGAATTACCTCGGTTATTCCTATGTCGAGAAGAAGCAGAACCTCGACGAGGCGCTCGGCATGATCGAGCGCGCCGTCGCTGCGCGCCCCGATGCGGGCTATATTCTCGACAGCCTCGGCTGGGCGTTCTATCGCCTCGGCCGCTATGACGAGGCGGTGGCGCAGATGGAAAAGGCGGTCGAGCTCGAACCGGCCGAGCCGCTGCTCAACGATCACCTCGGCGATGTCTATTGGGCGGTCGGGCGCAAGCGCGAGGCCGAATTCCAGTGGCGCCGGGCGCTCAATCTCGGGCCGGGGGAGGCGGGGGAGCTCGATCTCGACCGGGTGCGCCACAAGCTCGAATTCGGGCTCGATCAGGTGCTGAAGGACGAGGGGGCGCCGCCCTTGCACCCCGCGCAGGCCGATGCCGCGGAGTGAGGTCTTCGCCCCGGCCAAGATCAACCTCGCGCTGCATGTGACGGGGCGGCGGGCGGATGGCTATCACCTGCTCGACAGCCTCGTCGCCTTTGCGCCCTTCGGCGACCGGCTGACGCTCACGCCCGACGACGGGCTCTGGCTGCGGGTGACCGGGCCGGAGGCGGCGGGGGTGCCTGAGGACGCCAGCAATCTGGTGATGCGGGCGGTCGATCTGATGGGGCCGGGGACGGGCGCGCGGATCACCCTCGACAAGCATCTGCCGGCGGCCTCGGGCATCGGCGGCGGTTCCACCGACGCGGCGGCCGCGCTGCGCGGCATGGCGGCGCTGCGCGGTGACCCCGCGCTGCCCGCAGGGCTCGAACGGCTTGGCGCCGATGTGCCGATGTGCCTCGATCCGCGCCCGGCGCGGACCCGCGGCATCGGCGAGGAGCTGACGCCCGTGACCTTGCCGCCGCTGCCTGCGGTGCTGGTGAACCCGCGCGTCGAGGTTTCGACCCCCGCGGTGTTCAAGGCGCTCGCCTGCCGCGAGAACCCGCCGCTGCCCGAGATCCCGCGCTTCGCCACGGTGCGCGATTGCGCGCGCTGGCTTGCGGCACAGCGCAACGATCTCGAAGTGCCGGCGATGGGGATCGCGCCGCAGATCGCCGAGGTGCTCGCCGCGCTCGGCGCGACCGAGGGCTGCCTGCTCAGCCGGATGTCGGGCTCCGGCGCCACCTGTTTCGCGCTTTACGAAAGCGAGGCCGCCGCCGCCGAGGCGCAGGCCGAAATCGCCGCCGCCCGCCCCGATTGGTGGAGCGCAAGCGGCACGCTCGGCGATCAGTCCGCCGCAGCGCGCCCGCGCCAAGTCTAAGTTTCTACAGAGAAAAATATCCTCGGGGGTCCGGGAGCAGAAGGCCCCCGGTCTATTTCACCCGCGCGACGACGTAATCGGCGAGATCGGAGAGCATCTCGCGCAGCGGATGCTCGGGCAGCGCCAGCAGCGCGGTACGCGCCTTGCTCGACCAGGCCAGCGCCTCGTCGCGCGTCGCCTCGAGCGTGCCGTGCCTGCGCATGATCTCGAGCGCCTGCTCGAGATCACCGTCGCGCTGGTCGCCCTTCTCGATCACGCGGCTCCAGAAGGCGCGTTCGGTCGCATCGGCCGCCGCCACCGCCTTGATCACCGGCAGCGTCAGCTTGCGCTCCCGGAAATCGTCGCCGGTGTTCTTGCCGATCACCTCGCTCGCCCCGCCGTAATCGAGCAGGTCGTCCGCCATCTGGAAGGCGATGCCAAGCGCGTCGCCATAGTCGAACAGCGCCCGCACCGCCGGTTCAGGCGCGCCCGCGATCACGCCGCCGACCTCGGTCGCGGCGGAAAAGAGCGCGGCGGTCTTGCCGCGGATCACCTTGAGATAAGTCTCCGCATCGGTGCGCAGATCCTGCGCCGCGGTGAGCTGCAGCACCTCGCCCTCGGAGATCACCGCCGAGGCGTTCGACAGGATCGAGAGCACCCGGATGTTGTTGGTGTCGGTCATCAGCTGGAAGGCGCGCGCGAGCAGGTAGTCGCCCACCAGAACCGAGCTCTTGTTGTCCCAGAGCAGATTCGCCGTCGGCCGCCCACGGCGTTGCTTGCTCTCGTCGACGACGTCGTCGTGGAGCAGCGTCGCGGTATGGATGAATTCCACCGTCGCGGCGAGATACACGTGGAACGGGCCCTCGTAGCCGCAGACGCGCGCCGCGGCGAGGGTGAGCATCGGGCGCAGCCGCTTGCCGCCGGCCTCGACCAGATGGGCGGTGATCTCGGGGATGCGCGGTGCATGTTCGGAGCGCATCCGGTCCTGGATCAGCGCGTTCACCGCCTCCATATCCGCGGCCAGGGCCTGCGCCAACCGGTCGTGCGGCTTTGCCGTCTTGTCGTCGAGGCTCATCATTCTTCCCTTCCGAACTCCCGGCCGGATCGCCGGCCGCATTCCCCGGCTCGACAGGCTGTTACACTGCCCTTAAGTCAGGGGGTATGAAAGAGCTTCTGCGCACCACGAACCCGGTGAAACTCGCCATGGCGACGGCCCTTCTCAAGGGCGAGGGTATAACGGCCTTCGAAATGGACGTCCATATGAGCGTGCTCGAAGGCAGCCTCGGGATCCTGCCGCGGCGCCTGATGGTGCGCGATGGCGACATGTTCATGGCGCAGGCGATCCTGCGCGACAATGAGATCGGGTCGGATTGATGTTCGCGCCGGGCGAGCTGACGCGCGACCGCTTTCTCGACGGGCGGCTTTTGGTGGCGCAGCCGCGGTCTGGCTATCGCGCGGCGATGGATCCGGTGCTGCTGGCGGCGGCCTGCCCGGCGCGGCCGGGGCAATCGGTGCTCGAACTCGGCTGCGGCGTGGGGGTCGCCTCGCTCTGTCTTGGGCGGCGGGTCGCGGGGCTGCGACTCACCGGGCTCGAATTGCAGCCCGAATATGCAGCACTGGCGCGTGAAAATGCCGCAGCCAATGAGATCGGTCTCGAGGTGGTCGAAGGCGATCTCGCTGCGATGCCGCATGAATTGCGGGGGCAGAGCTTCGATCATGTGATCGCGAACCCGCCCTATTTCGCCCCCGAAAGCGGCACTGCCGCCGCCGATCCGGGGCGCGAGACGGCGCAGCGCGAGGCGACGCCGCTCGCGGCCTGGATCGCGGCGGGGTATCGGCGGCTTGTGCCCGGGGGCTGGATCACGGTGATCCAGAATGCCGATCGGCTGCCCGATCTCCTTGCCGCATTGGCGCTTGGCGGTGGCTCGATCGCGGTGCTGCCGATCGCGCCGCGCGCCGGTCGGGCGGCCGGGCGGGTGATCGTGCAGGCGCGCAAGGGTGGGCGTGGGCCCTTCCGCCTGCTTGCGCCCTTCGTGCTGCATGCGGCGCCCGATCACGCCGGCGATGCCGAGGATTTGACAGATCTTGCGCAGGCGGTGCTGCGCCGCGGCGAAAACTTGCCCGTTTCCGATTAAAGCTTTCGCAAGATTTCGCGGGCCACCCTGTCACCCGTGCGCGAGCATTGCGACAAACTCGTGACACGACTCAAAAAACGTGCTGCACTTCACTTACTGAAACAGAGAGGAGACTGCCATGTCGCTTGGTTCGCATATCACCGAACTGCGCAAGAAACATGAAGCCCTGTCGGTCGAGGTCGAAAGAGCGACCCGGAGTCCCGGCTCCGATGACCTTCAGATTTCCGAACTGAAGAAGCAGAAGCTCCGCATCAAGGAACAGATCTCGCGCCTCGAGGCCGCCGCGATCTGAC
The DNA here is from genome assembly GCF_050177655.1 of Paenirhodobacter sp. Lineage (NCBI taxonomy): Bacteria > Pseudomonadati > Pseudomonadota > Alphaproteobacteria > Rhodobacterales > Paenirhodobacter > Paenirhodobacter sp. Next base: position 188,721 of record NZ_JBFXGV010000002.1, on the reverse strand, counting down.
CTCGGAGCCCGCCCGAGGCGGAAGAATTAGCGCGATTTGCTCGCCATGGCGGCAAGAAAGGCCCCGGCAGCGATCATCGCAGCGGCCAGAATCAAGGATGAGCTGGCCGCTGCGACGCCCGCCCCCACGAGGGCGAGCGTCGAGAGGAGCGGGGCCGCGTAGGAGGCCGTTCCGAGGAGTTGAATGTCGCCGCGTTTGACGCCGACATCCCAGGTGTAGAAGGCAAGGCCCACCGGCCCGATCCCCAAAGCGAGAACCGAAGCCCAGCCCGTGGCCGTTGCCGGCCAGAGGGTGTCTTCGAGGGCGAGATGCGCGAGGGTGGAAAGCGCCGCCGTCGCAAGGCAATAGACCGCGACCGCCGCCGTCGGCACCGCGCCGAGGCGACGCGAGATCAGCGAATAGCCCGACCATGTCAGCGCGCAGAGAAAGGCGAGCCCGTAGCCCGGCAGCGCCGAGGCGCTGGCCGAGACGCCGCCGCGGGCGACAATCAGCGCCGCCCCGGCGAAGGCGATCAGCGCGCCGAGGATATGCAGCGGGCGCAGGCGCTCGCCCGGCAGCAGGCCGGAGAAGAGCACGATGAAAAGCGGCCAGAGATAGGCGATCAGGCTCGCCTCGGCGGGCGGGGCGAGGCGCAGTGCGGTGAAATAGAGCAGGTGATAGCCGAAGAGCCCCACGGTGCCGAAAGCGTAGACCTTCCTGGAGATCCGGCCGAGCACCGCGAAACCATCGGTCGCCGCGACCCAGATCAGACCGATCACGCCGCCGATGGCGAAGCAGATCGCGTTGAGCTGCAATGGCGGCACCGGCGCCGAGCCGACGGTGAAGAGCGCCAGCAGCGCCCAGAGTGCGACGGCGGAAAATCCGATCAGCGTGGCCCGATTGCGCGACATGTGCCCCCCGAATGAAAGAGGCCCGCAAGATGCGGGCCTCGGGAGCGTTTGCCAAGGGCGAAAGCGCTCAGGTCAGATATTGGCCGCCATTCGCGGTAATCGTCGAACCGGTGATGAAGCTGGCTTCGTCCGAGGCGAGGAAGACGACACAGCGCGCGATGTCCTCGGGTTCGCCCAGACGGCCGACCGGGATCGTCGCGATGATCGATTCGCGCACCTTCTCCGGCACCGCCATCACCATTTCCGTCGCGATATAGCCCGGGCAGATCACGTTCACGGTGATCCCGGCGCGCGCCCCCTCCTGCGCCAGCGCCTTGGTGAAGCCGATGTCGCCCGCCTTCGCCGCCGAGTAGTTCGCCTGACCGAACTGGCCCTTCTGCCCGTTGATCGACGAGATCGAGATCACGCGGCCGAACTTGCGCTCGCGCATGCCGGGCCAGAGCGGGTGGGTCATGTTGAACAGACCCGAGAGGTTCGTGTCCATGACCTGCTGCCACTGCTCGCGCGTCATCTTGTGGAAGGGCGCGTCGCGGGTGATGCCGGCGTTGTTCACCAGCACGTCGACCGGGCCGAGATCGGCCTCGACCTGGGCGATGCCGGCGGCGCAGGCGTCGTAATCGGCGACCGACCACTTGTAGGTCTTGATCCCGGTCTCGGCGGTGAACTTCGCCGCGGCCTCGTCATTGCCGGCGTAATTCGCCGCGACGGTATAGCCCGCGTTCTTCAGTGCCATCGAAATGGACGCGCCGATGCCGCGCGACCCGCCGGTAACCAGTGCAACTCTGGACATGATTCCTCCTCCGGATATCCCTTTGAAATCCTGTTACCGAAAAGAACCTTGACGCGCAACAATGTTGCGCGTCAATTTTGCATTTGCAGCGAGCCCGCTCAGAGCCCTTCGAGGCACATGGCGACGCCCATGCCGCCGCCGATGCAGAGCGTGGCGAGGCCCTTCTTCGCGCCCGAACGCTTCATCTCGAAGAGCAGCGTATTGAGGATGCGCGCGCCCGAAGCGCCGATCGGGTGGCCGATCGCGATCGCGCCGCCGTTCACGTTCACCTTCGAGACGTCCCAGCCCATGTCGCGGTTCACCGCGATCGCCTGCGCGGCGAAGGCCTCGTTCGCCTCGACGCGGTCGAGATCGGTGGCCTTCCAGCCGGCCTTTTCCAGCGCCTTGCGCGAGGCCGGGATCGGGCCGGTGCCCATGATCTTCGGGTCGACGCCGGCGGTGGCGTAGGAGGCGATGCGCGCGAGCGGGGTCAGGCCGCGTTTCGCCGCCTCTTCCTCGGTCATCAGCAGCACGCCCGCGGCGCCGTCATTGATGCCCGAGGCGTTGCCGGCGGTGACGGTGCCGTCCTTGATGAAAGCGGGACGGAGCTTTTGCATCGACTCGAGCGTCGCGCCCTGGCGGATGTATTCGTCCTTGTCCATCACGATGTCGCCCTTGCGGGTCTTGATCGTGAAGGGGACGATCTCCTCGGCGAACTTGCCGGCCTTTTGCGCGGCTTCGGCCTTGAGCTGGCTCGCGAGGGCGAATTCGTCCTGCTCCTCGCGCGAGATCTGCCACTGCTGGGCGACGTTCTCGGCGGTCTGGCCCATGTGATAGCCGTTGAAGGCCTCCCAGAGGCCGTCCTTGATCATCGAGTCGATCATCTTCATGTCGCCCATCTTCTGGCCGGCGCGCAGATGCGCGACATGGGGGCTGAGCGACATGCTTTCCTGGCCGCCGGCGACGACGATCGCCGCATCGCCGCACATGATGTGCTGCGCGGCGAGCGCGACCGAGCGCAGGCCCGAGCCGCAGACCTGGTTGATGCACCAGGCGGCCGATTCGATCGGCAGGCCGGCGTTGATATGGGCCTGACGCGCGGGGTTCTGGCCCTGGCCGGCGGTCAGCACCTGGCCCAGGATGGTTTCGGAGACATCGGCCTTCTCGATGCCGGCGCGGGCGACAAGCGCCTCGATCATCGCGGCGCCCAGCTCATGCGCCGGGATGTTCGCGAAGGAACCGTTGAAACTCCCGACGCCCGTACGGGCCGCCGAGACGATGACGACATTGGTCATGAATCCTCTCCTCACAGGATGCGGGGCGCGCGCGCTTGCGTAACGGCCCCTAGCCGGTGCGCAGCATGCCCCAAGGAAAGGGCAGGTCAAGCAAATTTGCCATGTTTGCGCCAGCGGTGCGGCAATATTCTTTCGCGCCGGATCGGTCACGCAAGACAGCCCGCCCCGGCCGATGGCGCGGGAACGGGGCCGGCTTCGACCCGGCCGGGATGCCGGTTGTCAGGCGCGCATCGCCTGCTGCGACGGTGTCTTCCACGGCGGCATGATCGTCGGCGCACCGAAGTAGAAACCCTGCATGCAGTCGACCCCGACCCGGGTCAGATATTCGGCATCTTCCGCGCTTTCGACCGCCTCCGCCACGGTGAACATGTCGAAGTGACGCGCGATCGACAGGATCGCGTCGGTCAGCACCTGATTGTCGGGGTTGCGCGAGATGCCGGTGATGAACTGGCCGTCGATCTTGAGAATGTCGAAATAGAACTCGCGCAGGTAGCGCAGCGAGGTATAGCCCGCGCCGAAGTCGTCGAGGGCGAAGGAAACGCCGCGCATCTGCAGCTCCTTCATGAAGACGGCGACGAGCTCGGGCATCGTCATCGCCGAGCTTTCGGTGATTTCGAGAATCAGCCGTTCGGCCACGGTATCCTCTCGCGCGAGGCCGCGTTCCAGCACCTTCGTCCAGCGCCCATAGCCGATCGAGCGGGCCGACATGTTGACCGAAAGGCGCAGGTGCAGATCCTCGGCGAGGGCGGTCAGGCCCATCTCGAGGGCGAGGCAGTCGAGTTGACGGCCGAGCTCCGTGCTTTCGACCGGCTCGATGAAATCCTTCGCCGGGATGATGCGGCCGGTGTCGTCGAGCACGCGGATCAGCCCCTCGTAGAATGCGGGGCGATCGGGGCGGGCGGTCTGCACCACCGGTTGAAACGCGAGCACCACGTCGCGGCGCTCGACGGCCCGGCGCACCATGCCCAGCGTATCCTTGTCGCGCTGGGCCACGGCAAAGTTGAGCGGGCTCGAGACGCTCGGGTCGAGGGGTTCCTGAAACGGATTCTCGCGATGCGACATCTGCCTCTCCATTCGGTTCCTGCCCAGATTCGGACAATTGACCTAACAAGGTGTAAAACATCGAATTTTCCGGGTTCCGTGGTTAATGCGATGGCCCGCGCTCATAAACCTGTTGCTAACGATGTGGCGCTAGCATGGGGGCAGATGATGGATCTCCGGGGTTCCCATGAACGTTCAGACAGGTATCGCGCCCGCCCAGTCCGGCGAAGTTCCCTTCGGTTTCGACGAGCTGTTTTATTCCCGCACCGATTCGCGCGGGGTGATCCGGGCGGGCAACCACGTGTTCCAGCGCGTCGCCGGCTATGACTGGAGCGAGCTGCTCGGCGCTCCGCATCGGGTGGTGCGCCACCCCGACACGCCGCGCGGGGTGTTCCGCATCCTCTGGGATGCGCTGGGCAACGGCAACCCGATGGGGGCCTATGTCAAGAACCGCACGAAATCGGGGGGTTACTACTGGGTCTTCGCGGTGCTGATGCCGATCCCGGACGGCTATCTCTCCGTGCGGCTGAAGCCCTCGAGCGCGCTGTTCGACCGGGTGCGGGCCTTCTACGAAAGCCTCAGCGCGCGGGAACGCGCCGAGAAGATGGATCCGGAGGAAAGCGCCGCGATCCTGCGCAAGAGTGCGGAGGCGGAGGGGTTCTCCTCCTACACGAGCTACATGGCGCATGCGCTCGGGCTCGAGCTTGCGGGGCGCGATCAGCGCAACGGGCAGACGATGGAGCAGCGCACGCGCACGCTGATCGACATGAACGGCCAGCTGGAGAAGACCACGCAGGAGCAGCGCAAGCTGCTGCGCAGCTTCGAGGCGCTGCAGTCGATCCCGAACAACATGCGAATCGTCGCCTCGCGGCTGGAGCCGTCGGGGGGGCCGGTCTCGGCGATTTCGGAGAATTACAAAGCCTCCTCGATGGTGATCTCGGAACGGTTGCGCGGGTTCGTCGCCGGGCGCGACAATCTGTGCAGCCGGGTCTCGCGCGAGGCGGCGAAGGCGCTTTTCCTGATGGGCGCGAACCGCGTGTTGAACGAGATGAACCGCAATTTCGTCGTCGCCGATCCGGTCGAGGGGATCGACTGGGAGCAGGAACGCGCGCTGCTGCTCGATCTGGAGAAGAGTTCGGTGGCGCAGATGCATGAGTCGATGCGCCGCGCGGTCGAACATTCGGAAACGCTGAACCGCTCGAGCGCGGAGATCCGGCGCCAGATGCTCGGGCTCGACACGATCCGGGTGCTGGGCCGGGTCGAATGCGGACGGATGCGCGATTCGAGCGGCGGGCTGTCCGCCACGATCGACCAGCTCGACACTTTCCATGCCGATATCAAGAACCGGCTGGAGACGATCATGCGCCTGTCGGAGGCGATCAGCGCGGCGATGAACGGCTATATGCGCAGCGAAGGGTTCTAGCCCGCGGCTCAGGGCGCCTCGGCGATCAGCGCGTCGATCACCGCATGGGCCTCGGGCGCGTTCCAGTCGGCGGGGCCCACGAGGCGCGCGACCTCATGGCCGCTGCGGTCGATCAGCACCGTTGACGGCTGCCCCATGATCCCGAAGGCGGAGGCGAGACCGAGGCGGATATCGGTGTAGCGCGGCAGATGCGTGATCCCGGCCTTGTCGAAGAACCGCCCGATCACCGGCTGGGAGGAGGTGTCGACGGCAAGCGTCAGCACCTCGAAATCCTTGCCGCCCTTCGCGGCCTGAAGCGCGTCGAGATCGGGCATCTCGATGCGACAGGGCACGCATGACACCCCCCAGAAATTGAGCAGCACGACCTTGCCGCGGAATTCGGCCAGCCGGTGTTCCTGGCCCTCGGCGTCGCGGAACGGCAGCTCCGGCGTGCCGAGCGGCTGGTCGTAGACCACGAGTTTTTTCATGTCGCCCGCCTTCAGCGCGGTCAGATCGGCGGCCGCGGCGGCATTTGCGCAGAGGCTCAGGGCCGTATAAAGGACGATCAACCGCAGCATGCTGCCTCCTGACAAAGGGCCGAACGATGACCGACAGCAAGGGAAAATCCTCGAACGCCATGTGGGGCGGGCGCTTCGCCGCCGGTCCGGACGCGATCATGGAGGCGATCAATGCCTCGATCTCGTTCGACAAGCGGCTCTACGCGCAGGATATCCGCGGCAGCCGGGCCCATGCGGCGATGTTGGCCGCCACGGGCATCCTCAGTGATAAAGACGTCGCGGCGATCCGGGAAGGCCTGCTCACGGTCTTGTCAGAGATCGAGGCGGGCGATTTCCCGTTCTCGACCGCGCTCGAGGACATCCACATGAATGTCGAGGCACGGCTGAAGGAGATCATCGGCGAACCGGCCGGGCGGCTGCACACGGCGCGGAGCCGCAATGACCAGGTGGCGACCGATTTCCGCCTCTGGGTGCGCGATCAATGCGACGCGGCGGGCACCGCACTCGAGGCGCTGATGCGCGCGCTGCTGACCCAGGCCGAGGCTCATGCCGACTGGGTGATGCCCGGCTTCACCCATCTGCAGACGGCGCAGCCGGTGACCTTCGGCCATCACATGATGGCCTATGTCGAGATGATCGCGCGCGACCGGAGCCGTTTCGCCGACGCCCGCAAGCGGATGAACGAAAGCCCGCTGGGCGCGGCGGCGCTTGCCGGGACCGGTTTCGCGATCGACCGCCACATGACGGCCGAGGCGCTGGGCTTCGACCGGCCGATGGCGAACTCGCTCGATGCCGTGTCCGACCGCGATTTCGCGCTCGAATTCCTCTCCGCCTCCTCGATCTGCGCGGTGCATCTGTCGCGCCTCGCCGAGGAGCTGGTGATCTGGTCCTCCGCCCAGTTCCGCTTCGTCGCGATGTCGGACAAGTGGTCGACCGGCTCGTCGATCATGCCGCAAAAGCGCAACCCCGACGCGGCGGAGCTGATCCGCGCGAAGATCGGGCGCATCCTCGGCGCGACCGTCGCCCTCTTCACCGTGATGAAGGGGCTGCCGCTCGCCTATTCGAAGGACATGCAGGAGGACAAGGAGCAGGTCTTCGACGCCGCCGACACGCTGATGCTGGCGCTCGCCGCGATGACCGGGATGATCTCCGACCTCACGGTGAATCGCGCGAAGCTCGAGGCCGCGGCGGCGAACGGCTTCTCGACCGCGACCGATCTCGCCGACTGGCTCGTGCGCGAGGCCGGGCTGCCCTTCCGCGACGCGCATCACGTCACCGGAATGCTGGTCGCGATGGCCGAAAAGAAGGGCTGCGATCTGCCCGAGCTGACGCTGGCCGAGATGCAATCGGTCAACCCCGCGATCACCGAGGCGATCTTCGGCGTGCTTGGCGTGCACAATTCGGTCGCCTCGCGGCAAAGCTATGGCGGCACCGCGCCCGATCAGGTCCGCGCGCAGATCGCGCGCTGGAAAGCGGCGCTGGGCTGAGGGGGTGGCGATGAAACATCTTGTCCGCCTCGCCCTCATCGCGGCGCTGGCCGCCGGGATCGCCGCCTGCGGCGTCAACGGCGCCCCGGTGCCGCCGGGTTCTGTCTCGACACAATAGTTCGCTTCCCCCGCTTCCGGCTTCGCGCTAAACGGGGCGAAACCGGAAAGGGGCGACGATGGACCATTTTCTCTACCGCAACGGCGTGCTCCATGCCGAGGACGTGGCGCTCCCCGAGATCGCGGCTGCGGTCGGCACGCCGTTTTACGTCTATTCCGCGGCGACGCTGACGCGCCATTTCCGCCTCTTCGACGAGGCGCTGGCCGCGGCGATGCCGGAAAACGGCCATCTCGTCTGTTTCGCGATCAAGTCGAATTCGAATCTCGCCGTGCTCAAGCTTCTGGGCGAGCTCGGCGCCGGGATGGATGTCGTCTCGGGCGGTGAATATCGCCGGGCGAAGGCCGCCGGCGTGCCGGGCGCGCGGATCGTCTTTTCCGGCGTCGGCAAGACGCGCGAGGAGATCCGCCTCGTGCTCGAGGGCGGCATCCGCCAGTTCAACGTCGAGAGCGAGCCGGAGCTGCGCGCGATCTCCGAAATCGCGAGCGAAATGGGTGTGACCGCGCCCGTCGCGCTGCGCATCAACCCCGATGTCGACGCCCATACCCACGAGAAGATCGCGACCGGCAAGTCGGAGAACAAGTTCGGCATTCCGATCGCCAAGGCGCGCGCCGTCTATGCCGAGGCGGCGGGTCTGCCTGCGCTCGACGTGATCGGCGTCGATGTCCATATCGGCTCGCAGCTGACCGAGCTTGCGCCCTTCGCCGCGGCTTTTGCGAAGGTGCGTGAGTTGACGCTTGCGCTGCGTGCCGACGGCCATGACATCCGCCGCCTCGACCTCGGCGGGGGCCTTGGCATCCCCTATGCGCGCTCGAACGAGGCGCCGCCGCTGCCCGTCGAATATGTCGGGGTGATCCGCGACACGCTTGGCGATCTCGGCTGCGAGATCGAGATCGAGCCGGGGCGGCTCATCTCCGGCAATGCCGGGCTGATGGTGAGCTCGGTGATTTATGTGAAGGAAGGCGAGGGGCGGGATTTCCTGATCCTCGACGCGGCGATGAACGATCTCGTGCGGCCCTCGATGTATGGCGCGCATCACGACATCGTGCCGGTGATCGAGCCGGCGCCCGGCACCGCGCCCGCGCGTTATGACGTCGTCGGCCCGGTCTGCGAGACGGGCGATACCTTCGCCAAGGCGCGCGATCTTGCGCCGCTCGCGCCCGGCGATCTCGTCGCCTTCCGCTCGGCCGGCGCCTATGGCGCGGTGATGGCCTCGGAATACAATTCGCGGCCGCTGATCCCCGAGGTGCTGGTGCAGGGGGATCACTTTGCGGTCATTCGGCAAAGACCGAGCTTTGAGGAAATGCTCGCGCGCGATAGCATCCCCGCGTGGCTCTGAGCGATCGCGCCCGGGCCGGAAAGGAATGATGCTGCGCCGCGCCCGACCCGAGACTGACGATGCGCTTGCCGCCTTCGCCCGCCCGATCGCGCTGACGCGGGCGGCGATGGCGCTCGAGCGCGGGCTGCGCGCCTTCTGGCCGCTGCTGAGCTTCCTTGCCCTGATCTTCGCGGCGCTCGCCTTCCGCCTTCGCGATCTGCTGCGCCCGGTCGACTGGAGCACCGGCGTCGGGCTTGCCACCTTCCTCGCGGTGATCCTTTTTGGTGTCGGTCTGCGCCGCTTTCGCTGGCCGCGCCGGGGCGAGGCGGTCGCGCGGCTCGATGCGACGCTGCCGGGGCGGCCCTTCGCGGCGCTGACCGATGCGATGGCGCTGGGCGGCGGCGATCCGGCGGCCCGCGCGCTCTGGGCGGCGCATCGCGCGCGGATGGAGCGTGCCGCCGCCGCCGCGCGCCCGCTCCCGCCCGAGCCCGATCTTGCCCCGCGCGACCCTTTTGCGCTGCGGCTTACGGCGCTTACCGCGGTGGTCGTCGCGCTGATCTTCGGCACGCCCTCCGCGCTGCTCGAACCCGCCGCGCGCCCCGGCGCCCCGGGCACGGCCGAGGCCGCGGTCGGGCCGAGCTGGGAGGGCTGGGCCGAGCCGCCGCGCTATACCGGCAAGCCCGGCCTCTATCTCAACGCATTGGAACAGGACGAGATTTTCCTGCCCGAGGGCACGAAACTCTCATTCCGTTTCTATGGCGCGCCGGGCTCGGTGCCCTTTGACGAAAGCGTCTCGAGCCCCGCCGCCACGCCCGACACGGCGGCCACGAGCGACGTGCAGCGCCGCGATCTCGTGGTGATGCAATCGGGCCGCCTGCATCTGGGCGGCCCCGCCAGCCGCACGTTCCGCATCACCATGCTCTCGGATGCGGCGCCCGAGATCACCCTCCTCGGCACCGCCGAGCGGCGCGCCGACGGCAAGCTTTCGCAGCCCTTCCACGCGAGCGACGATTACGGCGTGATGAAAGGGCAGGCGCGGATCACGCTCGACCTCGCCAGGGTCGACCGCCGCTATGGTCTCGCCACCGAGCCCGAGCCGCGGGAGGCGCTGATCTACGATCTGCCGCTGCCGATCTCCGGCTCGCGCGCCGATTTCACCGAGGCGCTGGTCGAGGATGCGGCGAAGCACGCCTGGGCGAACCTGCCGGTCAAGCTCACGCTCGAGGTCGAGGACGGGCTTGGCCAGGCCGGCACGACCGGCGAACAAAGCCTCGATCTGCCCGGCAAGCGCTTCTTCGACCCGCGCGCCGCCGCGCTGATCGAGATGCGGCGCGATCTCCTGTGGTCGCGGGCCAATGCGCAGCGCAGCGCCGAGGTGCTGCGCGCGATCGCGAACCGGCCCGAGGAGGTCTTTCCGAATGCCGAGATGCCGGTGACGATCCACCTCGTCGTCACCATGCTCGAGACGCCCGATCTCACGCCCGAGGCGCGTGACAAGATCGCCGATATCCTGTGGCAGCTGGCCGAGATGCTGGAGGACGGCGGGCTCGCCGATGCGCTCGCCGCGATGCAGCAGGCGCAGGAGCGGCTGAGCGAGGCGATCCGCAACGGCGCCTCGAAGGACGAGATCGCCAAGCTGATGCAGGAGCTGAAGGAGGCGACCGACAACTACATCAAGATGCTCGCCGAGCGGAACCAGCAGGAGGAGCAGGGGCCGCAGTTCGGGCAGAAGCAGCCCGACAGCCAGCGCATCACCGGCGATCAGATCCAGCAGATGATGGATGCGATCCAGAAGCTGATGGAAGAGGGCAAGATGGCCGAGGCGCAGGAGCTGCTCGATCAGCTGGCGCGGATGATGGAGAACCTGAAGGTCACGCAGGGCCAGGGCGGCGAGGGCGACATGCCCGGCGGTCAGGCGATGAAGGATCTCGGCCAGACGCTGCGCGATCAGCAGAAGCTTTCCGACGATGCCTTCCGCGACATGCAGCAGCCGCCCGGGCAGGGGGGGCAGGGGCAACGCGCCGATCCCGATGCGCAGGGGCAGGACGGTCAGGCCCCGGGGCAGCAGCGCGAGGGCCAGGGCGCGCAGGGGCAGCCGGATCAGGCCCAGAACGGGCAGGGCCAGAACGGGCAGGGCGCGGGCAATCAGGGCCAGAACCTCGCCGATCGGCAGCGCGCGCTGCGCCGCGAGCTCGACCGGCAGAAGGGGCTGATGCCGCGGCTTGGCGGCGAGGCGGGCGATGCCGCGCGCCAGCGCCTCGACGAGGCCGGGCGCGCGATGGACGGCGCCGAACAGGCGCTGCGCGAGGGCAATACCGGACAGGCGATCGACCGTCAGGCCGATGCGATCCAGGCGCTGCGCGAGGGCATGCGCAGCCTCGGCGAGGCGCTGGCGCAGGAGCAGGGGCGCAGTGACCGGCAGGGCGCGCAGGGCAGCGAGGGCGAGCAGCGTTTCGGCGATGCGATGGGCGGGCATGGCGCGCGCGAGCTGCCGCGCGATCCGCTTGGCCGCGCGACGGGCGAGGGCGGCCAGATCGGTTCCGACCGCAATCTTCTCAATGGCGAGGACGTCTATCGCCGCGCGCGCGATCTGCTCGACGAGATCCGGCGGCGCTCGGCGGACCGGCTGCGCTCGGCCGACGAGCTCGATTATCTCAAGCGGTTGCTGGAGCGGTTCTGACGGCGGGGGACGGGCTCAGCTGAGCCCGGTGCCCGGCCCCTGCAGCCGCTCGATCACCGCGCGCAGCTGCGCGTCGAGTTGCAGTCGCAGCGTATCGACCCAGGCGACATAGGCCTCGAGCGCGGGCGTCGCGGCGGGCAGCGCGGCCTCGAGTTTCGGCGCGAGCGCATAGGCCGCGACGGCCAGCGCGGCGAGCGCCATCACCAGCGAGAAACCGAGCCGGAAGCCGGAACGCGAGCGCGCCCGTACCTGCGGCGAATCCCAGGCGGCGGCCTCGCCGCTGCGATCGGCGCTGGCGCGCAGCGTCGAATTGATCTCCTCGACATCGGGCAGGCGCTGGCTGCGCGCGGCATGCGCCTCCTCGGGGGCGCCCTCGCTCAGATCGGCGATGCGCTCCTCGCCCTCCTCCGCGGCCCAGTCGGGATCGTTCAGATCACTGAAATCGGGGGCGGAGGAGCCCCGCTGCGCGGGCCCCGGCAGCACGGCGGAGCCGGCGGCGGCAAGCTTTGCTGCGGCGCGGGTCGCGGCGGCGGCGGCGCTGGCCGGTTCGAGGTTCATCTCCTCCTGCCGCTCGAGAGCGGTGCCTTCGGTGCGCCGCGCGGCGGCCTCGCGTTCGGCCTCCTCGCGCAGGATGGAGAGCAGCGAGTCGTCGATCGGGCGGCGCGGCACGGTGCCCGCCGCGGGGGCGGGGGCGACCGGCGGCGCGGCCTCCGTCTCGGCCTCGGCGGCTGCGGTCGTCGCCGCGCTCGGGGCCGGCGCATGTTCCGCCATCAGCGCCGAGATGGCGGAGGTCACGTCCTCTTCCTCGGCCTGAGCGGTCTCTTCGGCGTCCGGCTCGACCATGAACGGAGGGTCGGGGAGTTCGGGCTCCGGTGCCCAGTCGGGTTCGAACTCCGGCTCGGGCACGATCTCGGGCTCCGGCGCGGGGATCTCCGGCGGCACCGGCGCGGGGGCTTCGGGCGCGGGTGCCGGCAGCTCCGGTTCGGGTTCGACGAAGGGGTCCGGTTCGGGCAGCTCGGGCTCGGGCTCGGGTTCCGGGGCGGGGGCTGGAACCGGTGTCGGCTCGGGCTCCGGCTGCGGTTCGGGCTCCGGTGCGACCTCGGGCTCGACGTCCCAGTCCACCGTCAGCTCGGCATCGAGCGCGGCCTCCGCCTCCGCCGCGGCAAGCGCGGCCGCCCCCTGCTGGAACCAGGTCTGACCGCAGGCGGAACATTGCACGTCGCGGCCACTTTCGGGGATGACGCTATCGTCAACCTCGTATTGCGCACCGCAATTCGGGCATATCAGCCGCATCGCCGTTCCCACCTTCGCCTGTCATCGCCATTCTGGCATTTTCTCTGCATATGTTGTAGCAAGCGCCGGACTATTGTCCAAGAGTTTGCGGCGATCAGGGGAAATGTCCGTGGCGAGTGCGTCATCCGAAGGGGCTCGGCGGTGATCGAGCTGCAAAATGTCGCCGTCGGCTATGGCGGAACCGAGCTGCTGGCGGAGATGACGCTCAAGCTCGTCCCCGGATCGTTCCATTTCCTGACCGGTCCCTCGGGCGCGGGCAAGACCACCTTTCTCAAGCTGTGCTACGCGGAATTGCTGCCCTCGGCGGGGCAGCTGATGCTCTTCGGGCAGGATGCGCGGCTGATGGCGCGCGACGACATCGCGCGGGTGCGCCAGAAGATCGGCGTGGTGCACCAGGATTGCCAGTTCCTCGATCATCTGCCGCTGGCGGAGAACGTCGCGCTGCCGCTGACCGTGGCGGGGCGCGGCGCGGATGCGGGGGAGCTGCGCGAACTGCTCGGCTGGGTGGGCCTGCGCGCGCAGGCCGGGGCGCTGCCGCCGCAGCTTTCGGGCGGCGAGCGTCAGCGCGCGGCGCTGGCGCGGGCGGTGATGATGTCGCCCGAAGTGATCATCGCCGACGAGCCGACCGGCAACCTCGACTGGGAGATGTCGCTGCGGCTGCTCTCGCTGCTGGTGGAGCTGAACCGGATGGGCAAGACCGTGGTGATCGCGACGCATGATCTCAACCTGATCCGCCAGGCGAAGGCGCAGGTCTCGGCTCGGGTGTTGCGGATCGCGAACCGGCGGCTGCATCTGGCGGGGGCGGATCTGTGATGCGCGCGCGTCTGAATTTCCTGCGCGCGGATCTGAGCGCCACCGACCGCGTCGTGCCGCCCTCGGGCTACACCGCCAATCTCACCGTGCTCACCGCGGCGGCGATGGCCTTTCTCGCCGTCTTCGCGCTGGCGCTGTCGCTGGCGACCGGGCGGCTCGCCGATCGCTGGTCGGAGGCGCTGGCGCGCTCCGCGACGATCCGCATTTCCGCTCCGCCTGAGCAGATGGACGCCCAGCTGAAGGCGGTGCTCGACACGCTGGCGACGACGCCGGGGGTGGAAAGCTACCGCGCGCTCGACGATGCCGAGATGAAGAAGCTGCTCGATCCCTGGTTCGGGGCCGATCTGCCGGTCGAGAGCCTGCCGCTGCCGAAGCTCGTCGAGATCACCGAGACAAGCCAGGGCGTCGATGCCGAGGGGCTGCGGCTGCGCCTTGCCGCCGAGGCGCCCGGCGCCGTCTTCGACGACCACACCCGCTGGCGCCGGCCGCTGGTGGCGGCGGCCGGGCGGCTGCGCTTCCTCGGCGTGATGTCGCTTTTGCTGATCGGCGGGGCGATGGCGGGGATGATCACGCTGGCCGCGCAGGCCGCGCTGGCCGCGAACGGGCAGGTGATCCGCACGCTGCGCCTCGTCGGCGCGCGCGACGCCTTCATCGCCCGCGCCTTCGTGCGCCGCTTCACCCTGCGCGGGCTGATCGGGGCTGGTGCGGGCACGCTGCTTGGCATGGCCGCCGTCGCGCTTTTGCCGGCGACCGATGCGGCGGGGGGCTTCCTCACCGGGCTTGGCTTCACCGGCGCGGGCTGGCTCTGGCCGCTGATCATTCCGCCGCTCGCCGCGCTCGTGGCCTGGGGCGCCACGACCCATGCCGCATTCCGCATGCTCAGGGAGGTGCGCTGATGTCCGCCACCGCGACGCGCCCGGGCAAGGTGACCGCGCTCACCTATGTCCGCACCGCGATCTATTACGTCCATATCGCGCTTGCCACGCTCGCGATCGGCAGCTGGGGCCTTGTGTTCCAGGCGCTGCCGCACGGCCGCAAGGGCGTGCATCGCGTCGCCTCGCGCTGGTCGCGCCAGCTGCTCTGGGCGGCGAAGATCTGGCTGAACCTGCGCTTCGAGATCCGCGGCATGCCGCCCACGGGCGATTGCCTGATCGGCGCCAAACATCAGAGTTTCTTCGACATTCTGATCATCGCCAGCCTCGCGCCGGAACGCGCCTTCATCATGAAGAAGCAGATCCTGCGGGTGCCGATCATGGGCTGGTTCGCCTGGAAGGCGGGCTGCATCCCGATCGACCGCGAGAAGGGCTCGGAGGCGATGAAGATCATGCTGGCCGAAGTGCGCGCGCGGCAAAAGGGCGAGGGGCTCGGCCAGCTCATCATCTACCCCGAGGGCACCCGCGTGCACCCGGGCGAGAAGCGGCGCTACAAGCCGGGCATCGGTGCGGTCTACGAGGCGACGGGCCTGCCGGTGGTGCCGGTGGCGACCAATGTCGGGCTGTTCTGGAACAAGCGCGGCTATCCGATCCGTTCGGGCGTGGGCGTCGTCGAATACCTGCCGCCGATCGCCCCGGGGCTGAGCCCGCTCGCGCTGGTCGAACGGCTCGAGGCGGAGGTCGAGGGCACCTCCGACCGGCTGATGGCCGAGGCCGGTTTCACCTCGAAGGGCTGAGCGCTCAGGCGAGCTTGAGCGCCGCGATCCCGCCGACGATCAGCAGGATGCCGAGCACGCGCATCGCGTTTACCGGCTCGGCGAAGAGGATCACGGCAAAGATCGCGGTGCCGAGCGCGCCGATCCCGCTCCAGACCGCGTAGGCGGTGCCGACGGGGATCGCGCGCATCGCATGGGACAGGATCACTACGCTGATCGCGGCGGTGACCACCGTCAGCACCGCCGGGATCGGCTTGGAAAATCCGTCGGAATATTTCAGGCCGAGCGCCCAGCCGATCTCGCAGAGGCCCGCGATGAACAGGAGCGCCCAGGGGCTCATGCGGCGAGGCCCTTCGACCCCATGTCGAGGAATTTCTTGCGCCGGTCCTTGATGAGTTCGGCGGGCTTCTTGCCCTTGAGCTCGTCAAGCATCGTCGCGATCTCGGTTTCCACCGCGGCGAATGTCGCGATGCGGTCGCGCTGCGCGCCGCCAAGCGGTTCCTTGACGATGCGGTCGATCACGCCGAGCTTTTTCAGATCCTGCGCGGTGAGGCGCAGCGCCTCGGCGGCCTCGCGCATCTTCTCGGCATCCTTCCACAGGATCGAGGCGCAGCCCTCGGGCGAGATCACCGAATAGACCGAATGTTCGAGCATCGCGATCCGGTTCGCGGTGGCGAAGGCCACGGCGCCGCCCGAGCCGCCCTCGCCGGTGATCATCGCGATCAGCGGCACGCCGATCTGCAGGCATTTCTCGGTCGAGCGCGCGATCGCCTCGGCCTGGCCGCGCTCCTCCGCGCCCTTGCCCGGATAGGCGCCGGGGGTGTCGACGAGGGTGATGACCGGCAGCTTGAAGCGATGCGCCATGTCCATCAGCCGGATCGCCTTGCGATAGCCCTCGGGGCGGGCCATGCCGAAATTGCGCTCGATCCGCGAGGCGGTGTCATTGCCCTTCTCATGGCCGATCACCACCACCGGCGTGTCGTGGAAGCGCGCCAGACCGCCCATGATCGCGTGATCGTCGGCGAAATTGCGGTCGCCGGCGAGCGGCGTGTATTCGGTGAAGAGCGTCTCGATATAGTCGCGGCAATGCGGCCGGTCGGGGTGACGCGCGACGAGGCATTTGCGCCAGGGGCTCAGATCCTTGTACAGATCCTTGAGCAGCTGCGCCGCTTTCTTGTCGAGCGCGGCGGCCTCCTTCTCGACATCCATCTCGGCATTCGCCCGGGCCAGGGCCCGCAGTTCCTCCGCCTTGCCTTCGATCTCGGCCAGCGGTTTTTCGAATTCGAGATAGGTCGTCATCCGGATCCCTCCGTTACGCATCGGGGACTATATGACCGTGCGGGACGGGATTTGCAACGCCCCGGGCGGCGGTGGGTGACGTTGCGGCCTGCGACGTCGCGGGGGCTGGCCTGCGGTGGGGGAGAGGTCTATGCCAGCAGGCCCCGGGGCAAACAGAAACGCCCCGATCCGAAGACCGGGGCGTCCCGATTTCCCTCATGCTGGCCGGGCCTCCCCTCCCGACCGCTCCGGGATCCGAAGCGATTCGCGTCAAACGCGAATCGTTTGCAGAGTGCTCAAGCTTTAATCATTTCAGACTGTCTGACAATAACCTCGGCCTGCCTGATCGACGCAATATCGACAAGACGGCCCTTGTAGACGGTCGCACCGGTGCCTTCGGCCTTCGCTTTCTCCATCGCGGCGAGGATTTCGCGCGCTTCGGTCACCGCCGCCTCGGAGGGCGTGAACACCTCGTTGGCGAGCGCGATCTGCTTCGGATGGATCGCCCATTTGCCGACCATGCCCAGCGTGGCCGAGCGCAGCGCCTGCGCGCGGAAGCCGTCGTCGTCCGAGAAATCGCCGAACGGGCCGTCGACCGGCAGGATGCCATGGGTGCGGCAGGCGGCGACGATCGCGGTCTGCGCCCAGTGCCAGGGGTCCGACCAGTATTTCGCGCCCTCGCGCAGCATGTAGTAGTTTTCCTGCGTGCCGCCGATGCCGGTCGTCGCCATCCCCATCGAGGCGGCGAAATCGGCCGCGCCAAGGCTCATCGCCTGCAGCCGCGGGCTCGAGGCCGCGATTTCCTCGACATGGGCGATCCCGGCGGCGCTTTCGATGATGACCTCGAGCGAGACCTTCTTCGTGCGGCCCTTCGCGGTCTCGATCGCGGTGATCAGCGCGTCGACGGCATAGACGTCGGCGGCGCAGCCCACCTTCGGGATCATGATCTGGTCGATCCGCTCGCTGCCCTCTTCGAGCAGCTCGACGACGTCGCGATACCAGTAGGGGGTGTCGAGCCCGTTGATGCGGACCGAGAGATACTTCGTGCCCCAGTCGATCTCATGGCTCGCCTGGATGATGTTGCGCCGCGCCTGCGGCTTGTCGGCGGGGGCGACCGAATCCTCGAGGTCGAGGTTGATCACATCCGCCGCCGAGGCCGCCATCTTCGCGAAGAGCTTGGTGTTCGAGCCGGGGCCGAAAAGCTGGCAACGGTTCGGGCGGGCGGGGGCGGCAGGCTGGGTGCGGAAGCTCATGGCTCTCCTCGCAAGTATGTTTCGAGATTTGCTTGTGTTCCGATATATTGTTGCGCGCCTAAGTTCAAGCCTGTTTCGCAGCTGCAGAATCGGGGCGTGGTATCGGGCGGCGGCGCTGCAATGATGCTGCCTGTGCAAAAGGATCTGCATCATTCTTCGGCAATCTTTCTCAATCGTCGAAGAATCTTCGCACCTGCTGAAATTCGAGGCGTGTTTTTCCGCGAAAGCTCCGGGGGTGGCGCGCTACCTTTGCGCTCATGCTTCCCCAGCCTCCGAGGTCCGTGCCATGGCGATGATCGAAACCCCCTATCTGCTGTTTCTGGGCGATGCGCCCGACCAACTCGCCGCGAAAGTGGCGCAGGGCATCAAGGACTGGCGCCCCGAATTCGCCGTCGGTCAGTACCGGATGGAGGGTTGCAAGGCCGATATGGGCCTGCCGGACATGAACCTCGCCACCGCGAAGGCCGCGGGCTGCAAGACGCTGGTGATCGGCGTCGCGAACCGTGGCGGCATCATCTCGCCGGCGTGGAAGAAGGTTCTGGTCGCCGCGCTGGAAGAGGGGTTCGACCTCGCCTCGGGCCTGCACAACCTTTTGCGCGACGAGCCGGAGCTGGTCGAGGTGGCGAAGGCCTGCGGCCGCACGCTGCATGACGTGCGCGTGCCCGCGGTGCAATATCCGATCGCGAGCGGGGTGAAGCGCACGGGCAAGCGCATGCTTGCCGTCGGCACCGATTGCTCGGTCGGCAAGATGTACACCGCGCTTTGCGTGGAAAAGGAAATGCGCGAGCGCGGCATGAAGGCCGATTTCCGCGCTACCGGCCAGACCGGCATCCTGATCACCGGCGACGGCGTGCCGCTCGACGCGGTGATCGCCGATTTCATGGCCGGCTCGGTCGAATATCTGACGCCGGACAATGATGCCGATCACTGGGATCTGATCGAGGGGCAGGGGAGCCTGTTCCATGTGAGCTATTCCGGCGTGACGATGGCGCTGGTGCATGGCGGCCAGCCCGATGCGCTGGTGCTTTGCCATGAGCCGACGCGCCCCCATATGCGCGGCCTGCCGGGCTACAAGCTGCCCGCGCTCGCCGATCTGCGCGATGTGGCGCTGACGCTCGCAAAGGTCGCCAACCCGGCCTGCAAGGTCGTCGGCATCTCGGTCAACACCCAGCACATGGCCGAGGAAGAGGCGAAGACCTATCTCGCCGCGCTCGAGGCCGAAATGGGCCTGCCCGCGACCGATCCCTTCCGCTTTGGTGCGGCGAAGCTGGTGGACGCGCTCGCCGCGATCTGACAGCGTGGCGCCTGCCCGCCGGGGGATGCCTCCGGCGGGGATATTTTGCTCTCTGTAGAAGGGGGAAGCGATGCTTTCCGTGACAGCGGATGTGTTCCGGCTGGCCGAGGTCTTCACCATCTCGCGCGGCTCGCGGACCGAGGCGAAGGTGCTGACGGTGAAAGTCAGCCGTGGCGGCATCACCGGCTGGGGCGAATGCGTGCCCTATGCGCGCTACGGCGAAAGCCTCGAAAGCGTGACCGCGCAGATCGAGGCGCTGCCCGAGGGCATCACCCGCGCCGCGCTGCAAGACGCGCTGCCCCCCGGCGCCGCGCGCAATGCGGTCGATTGCGCGCTTTGGGATCTCGAGGCGAAATCCGCGGGCGCGCGCGCCTGGCAGCTGGCCGGGCTCGCCGCGCCGCGCCCGGAGGTGACCTGTTTCACCCTCTCGCTCGATACGCCGGAGAACATGCGCGCGGCGGCGGCGAAACATGCCGATCGCCCGATTCTCAAGATCAAGCTTGGCACGCCCGACGACATGCCGCGGCTCGAGGCGGTGCGCGCCGGTGCGCCGCGCGCGAAGATCGTCGTCGATGCGAACGAGGGCTGGACGGCGGAGGTCTATTCCGATCTCGCGCCGCATCTGCTGCGCCTCGGCGTCGCGATGGTGGAGCAGCCGTTGCCGGCGAAGGACGACGAAGCGCTGATCGGACTTTCCCGCCCGGTGCCGGTCTGCGCCGACGAAAGCTGTCATGACCGGGCGAGCCTCGCGCATCTGGCCGGCAAATACGACCTCGTGAACATCAAGCTCGACAAGACCGGCGGGCTGACCGAGGCGCTCGCCCTGCGTGCGGCGGCGCTCGCCGGGGGCTATGGCGTGATGGTCGGCTGCATGGTCGGATCGAGCCTCGCGATGGCGCCGGCGGTGCTGGTCGCGCAGGGGGCGGCGATCGTCGACCTTGACGGGCCGCTCCTTCTGGCCGAAGACCGCGACGAGCCGCTGCGCTACGCCGACGGCATGGTTTTCCCGCCCGAACCGGGCCTGTGGGGCTGAACAGGAGATCGTGATGAGCCGCATCGTCTATCTGAATGGTGAATATATCCCCGAGGAGGAGGCCAAGGTCTCGATCTTCGACCGGGGCTTCGTGATGGGCGATGCCGTCTACGAGGTGACCTGCGTGCTCGACGGCAAGCTGACCGATTTCGAGGGCCACATGGCGCGGCTCGCGCGCTCGCTCAAGGAACTCGCGATCACCTGCGACATCAGCCGCGACGAATGGCTGGAGATCCACCGCAAGCTCGTCGCCGAAAACGGGCTCGAACTGGGCGGCGTCTATCTGCAGATCACCCGCGGCAATGCGGGTGACCGCGATTTCCACTACCCGCCGGCCGGCACCCCGCCGACCGTCGTGCTTTATACTCAGGAACAGCCCCACATGCTCGACGGCCCGAAGGTCGAAAAGGGCGTGAAGGTGATCTCGGTGCCGGACCTGCGCTGGCATCGCCGCGACATCAAGACGGTGCAGCTGCTCTGGGCCTCGATGTCGAAGATGGCCGCCGAGGCCGCGGGCAAGGACGACGCCTGGTTCGTCGAGGACGGTTTCGTCACCGAGGGTTCGTCGAACAACTGCTACATCGTGAAGGGCAACACGATCATCACCCGCCCGCTTTCGAACGACATCCTGCACGGGATCACCCGCGCCTCGCTGTTCCGGATGTGCGCAGAGCACCAGATCAAGATCGAGGAACGCGCCTTCACCATCGCCGAGGCGCAGGAAGCGGACGAGGCCTTCTACACCTCCGCCTCGGCTTTCGTGATGCCGATCGTCGAGGTCGACGGTGTGGCGCTTTCGGGCGGCAAGCCGGGTCCGGTGGCGAAGCGCCTGCGCGAGATCTACATCGACGAGGCGCGCAAGGCCGCGATCTGATCGCAGCCCGGTAAGACGAGAAAAGCCCCGGCCCAGCCCTGGCCGGGGCTTTTTCGTGCCTCCTCCGCCGTTCAGGCGGGGAGACTGCGGAAGCGGAAAATCTCGGGCGTGAGGCTCGTGGCCTTCGCCCGGGCGAGGATCAGCGCCGGGATCCCCTCGATCAGCACGCGCACGTCGCGCCCGGCCTGTTCGAAGCGGATGTCCTCGGCGCGGGGGGCGGGGCCCTCGAGTTCGAGCTCGATCACGTCGCCGGGGGCGAAACCGCCGATCCGCGGCAGCGGGTCTTCGGTGGTGCTTTCCCGGGCGGTTTCGGGCGTGGCGACCGGCGCGACCGGCGTCGGTGCCGGGGGTGCGGCCGCCGGTTCGGCCAGCATCGCGGCGATGCGCGCCATCACCGCATCGTCGCCCTCGGGGGTGGCAAGCGGTTCGGCCTGCGACTCCGCCGCGGCGGGGGCCTTCTGGCGCTGCACCACATCCTCGAAATGCGGCAGGTCCGCCACTTCCGCCGCCTTCGGGGCGGTTTTCGCGCGGGGGCCAAAGCTCGGGCCCAGCTCGGCCCAGAGCAGGAGCGCAACCGCGACCGTCAATGCGAGAAACAGGGCAAACATTTGATCATCCTCGTCTTTCGTCAAAGGATGAGGAAGGCCCACGATGCAATCAAGTCGTTTGCGGCGCGGAGGTGGCGGCATTGTTAACCGCCGCTTCACCAATATTTTGCCCTGCGCCGGATTGCCTCTGGCTGCAGGACCAGTCACCCGCAAGGGATGGCGCCTTGCCATTTTTCGCGCTGCGGCAAGCGGCAAGGTGCCGCAAGAGACAGCTCTGCCGCGCCCGACGATTCGAGCGCGGCGGCGGCAGGCCGGCCTGGCCAGGCGCGTCTCAATTCGTGGGGATCAGAACGATGTCGTCCAGGCTGACATCTGCGCTGCTGACGCCGCGCAGGAGCACGCGATCGACGCCGCCGACCTGAACCATGGTGCCGTCAGCGGTATCGGTCAGCGTGATCTCGGTCTCGGACTGGCCGGCGGGATAGATGCCGGAGGGCGGGAGCTCGAGCTGGATCATGTCCTCGCCGGGGGTGAAATCGGTGATCTCGAAAGTGTAAGGCGGCCAGGTCTCGAGGCTGGTTTCGCTGCCGCCGAATGCCCCTTCGAAGACATCCGCGCCGCTGCCGCCGGTCACGGTGGAGGTGATCTGCACCGACAGGTAGTCGTTGCCGTCGCCACCATCGAGGACGGCGTTGTAGCTGTCGTCGCTCGTCGAGATTTCATCGTCGCCTGCGCCACCAAGCACGGTGCACCCGTAGCCCCAGACCCCGATCGTATCGTTGCCGTCGCCGCCATCGGCGAGGCTCAGGTCGCTTGGGCCGTAGGTGTTGCCGAGGCTCAGATCGTCATCGCCGGCGCCGCCAACGAGGGTCTCGTCCGCACCCGAGGCGGACATCACGTCGTCGCCCTCGCCCCCGAGGAAGCTTTGCCCGAGGCCATAATAGCCGATGATCGTGTCGTCGCCGGCGCCGCCGTCGATCTGCGAGATGTCTTCGCCGGCCAGCAGCAAATCGTTGCCGCCGAGGCCGAGGATCTCGCCCGAAAGATCCCTCGCGTCGAGGCTGTCGTCGCCCTCCGAAAGAACGTAAGGGGCGGCGAGGTCGATCGACTGGTCCGTCTCGCTGTCGATGATCTGCACGTCAACGGAGAGCGCATCGAGCGACACCCCTTCGAGCAGAACGCTCTGCGTGCCGTTCACCCAGACCATGACCCCCGCATCCGTCTGTTCGAGATAGGAGGTCTCGGAATCGACATTCTCCGCGGTGATCGAGATCTGTTCGGGCAGGACCGAGGAAAGCCCGTCGTCGCCGGTGATGGTGTCGTTCTCGTAATCGGTGATCGTGGTGAGGGCGGTGCCGCTCTCGTCGATCGCGCCCTGCGTCAGGTCGATGGCAAAGCTGTCCGTGCCCGTGCCCCCGGTCAGCGTATCCCCGGCAAGACCAAAGAGCGCGTCGTTCCCTGCGCCGCCGTCGAGCAGGGCCGTGCCTTCGCCGATGCCGTCCCGTTCCACATGAACGAGCAGATCCGAACCGTCGCCCCCGGACAGTATCCCGGCGCCGTCGTCGAGTTCGAGCGTGTCCTGGCCCGCGCCGCCGTCGAGCGTGTCGTTGCCGCCGCCGCCCTGGATCTCGTCGTCGCCGTCGTCGCCCAGCACGAGGTCGTTGCCGTAGCCACCGTCAAGGACGTCGTCGCCGTCGCCGCCCGAGATCGTGTCGTCACCGATGTCGCCGAAGATCGTGTCGCTGCCCGCGTCGCCGTAGAGCGTGTCGCTGCCGCTGTATCCGTTGATGCTGTCGTCGCCGGTGCCGCCATATGCCAGGTCATCGCCCACTCCGGCGTGGAGGCTGTCGTTACCGGCATTGCCAAGGAGCGTGTCGTTCCCGCCGGCATCGTAAAACCTGTCGTCGCCGAAACCGCCGCTGAGCTGGTCGTCGCCGATGCCGCCCTGCAGCGTGTCATCGCCAAGACCGCCCAGAAGTGTGTCATCCCCTGCATGGCCGTCGAGGCTGTCGTCCCCCGCAAGCCCGGACAGATAATCGTTGCCATCTTCGCTGATCTGGTTGCCGTTCACGCCGAGGATCACGTCGTCGCCGGTGGTCCCGATCAGGGTATCGTCGCCGGCGGTGCCCGAGATCGTATCGCTGTCTTCGTTGGGGGTGTCGTCGTCGGACTTGCTGTCGCCGGATCCGTCGCCCCAATCAAGCAGCATCGCCGCGAAACCGAAGGGCAGAAGCCCCAGAAGCAATACCATATCCATCGCAACCCCCACACCAATGTTCCTATTGCTCTCGGGTTGGTGGGGGTTGTCAAGGTGCGTGGTAAAGGAACCGTGATCGCGGCGGCGAAGTGGAAACAGTTCGGCGCGGCTTGCCGGGATTGTTTCGTCTCTAAAGGGCGCTCTCCGCCAGCACTCGCCTCAGCACCGGGGCCAGACGGTCGGCCCAGGCGATCTGCCCATCCTCGGCGGCGATCAGGTCGTTGCGGACCTCGATCAGCACGTTCGGGCGATGCGGCGCCAGCGCGTGGCGGTCGATGCTGTCGCCGTCGAGATGGCCGTCATAGGGCTCGTTGTCGCCCACGATCAGCCCTTCGGCGGCGAGCGCGGCGATCAGCGGTTTCGCCAGCCGCCCGTCGCGGTGGGAATGCAGCACGCCGACCTGCCAGGGCCGCGGCGGGCGGCCGCGCAGGCAGGGGGTGAAGGAGTGGATCGCGCAGATCACCCGGTCGGGGCGGGCGGCGGCAAGCCGCTCCAGCGCGTCGTGATAGGGGCGATGCAGCCGGGCGAGGCGCTCCTCGGTGGCGGCGTCGGAGATGCCGCGGTTCGCCGGGATGATCGTGCCGTCGTAAAGCTGCATCACCAGCGTCGGGTCGTCCTCGCCGCGGTTCGGGTCGATCACCAGACGCGAGAAATCCGACCAGATCGCCGGCGCGTCGAGCCGTTCCGCCAGCCGCCGGCCAAGGCCGAGCGCGCCCACGTCCCAGGCGATGTGGCGCGCCATGTCCTCGGGCGCGATGCCGAGATCGCCGCCGCTCACCCAGTCGGGCACCCGGTTCGTCGCGTGATCCACGGTGACCAGCCAGCGCGCCCCGCGCGTTTCGCCTTCGGTGTGAAATGCCGCTTCCTGTGTCATGCTGCCTTCGCCTTGATCGTTCACCAAAGAATTACGCGACCGCGGCGGGGAGTGCCAGTTGCCCTGTGCCCCGAATTGGGCCATAGCTGAACGCGGCCCACGAAGTGAACGAAACCAACAGGATCCGAGGACGCATGAGACGGCTTCGCAACGTCAAGATCGTGGCCACGCTGGGCCCCGCCTCTTCCGACTACACCACCATCCGCGCGCTTTTCGAGGCGGGCGCCGACGTGTTCCGCCTGAACATGAGCCACGGCACCCATGAGGAGCAGCGCGCGCGCTTCGACATCATCCGCCAGATCGAGCGCGACACCGGCCGCCCGGTCGCCGTGCTCGCCGATCTGCAGGGGCCGAAGCTGCGCGTCGGCACCTTCTCCGCCGGCGCCGCCGATCTGGAGGAGGGCGACCGCTTCCGCTTCGACCTCGACCCGACCGAGGGCGACGGCCATCGCGTCTGCCTGCCGCATCCCGAGATCTTCGCAGCGCTCGTGCCGGGCACGCGGCTTCTGGTGAACGACGGCAAGATCCGGATGCGGGTCGATTCCTGCGGCCCCGATTTCGCCGATTGCGTCATCACCACCGGTGGCACGATCTCGAACCGCAAGGGCGTGAACGTGCCCGACGTGGTGCTGCCGCTCGCCGCGCTGTCCGACAAGGACCGCAAGGATCTCGAATTCGCCTGCGATCTCGGCGTCGACTGGCTCGCGCTGAGCTTCGTGCAGCGCCCCGAGGACGTGCTCGAGGCGAAGAAACTCGCCCGGGGCCGCGCCGCGGTGCTTTCGAAGATCGAGAAGCCCGCCGCGGAAAAGGCCTTCGAAGAGATCCTCGCGGTTTCCGACGGGATCATGGTGGCGCGCGGCGATCTGGGCGTCGAGCTGCCGGTGCAGGCGGTGCCGCCGATCCAGAAACGCCTCGTGCGCAAGTGCCGGGCGGCGGCGAAACCGGTGATCGTGGCGACGCAGATGCTCGAAAGCATGATCGAAAGCCCGATGCCGACGCGCGCCGAGGTGTCGGACGTCGCGACCGCGATCTACGAGGGCGCCGATGCAATCATGCTGAGCGCGGAATCCGCCGCCGGGCGCTACCCGATCGACGCGGTGCAGACGATGAGCGCGGTGGCCGAGTCGGTGGAGAACGATCCGACCTATCGCGAGATCATCGAAAGCTCGCGCTCGGTGCATCGTCAGACAGTCGCCGACGGCATCGTCGCCGCCGCGCGCGAGATCGCCGAGGCGACCGATATTTCCGCGATCTGCTGCTATACCCAGTCGGGCAAGACCGTCGCCCTCGTCGGCCGCGAACGCCCGCGGGTGCCGATCGTCGCGCTCTCGCCCGAGACGAAGACGCTGCGCAAGATCTGCCTCACCTGGGGCGTGCATGCGGTGCTTTGCGAGGAGGTCGAGCGCTTCAAGATGGCGGTGGTCAACGCGGCGCGCGCCGCGCGCGACTACGGTTTCGCCGACGAGAGCAATCAGATCGTGGTGATCGCGGGCGTGCCCTTCAACGTGCAGGGCACCACCAACATCCTGCGCGTGGCGCCTTGTGACGAGCGGTTGATCTTCCGCACCGACCCCGAGTAACCTTTCGGCATTGGTTGCAGGGTTTCGGGGGCGTCCATGCTGGACAGCGATCAGTTTTTGGTTCTTGGCATCATCGTCGCGGCCTTTGCGATCCCGGCGGTGATCTCGGCCTTCTCCGACAGCCGCCCCCCGCGCGCCGCGGCGCTTGCGGTGCTGGTGGGCGGCGGGCTGATCCTGCTCGCCTTTCTGTCGCGGCCCGGCGGCTACACCCCCGCCGAGATCCCCGAGGCCTTCGCGCGCGTGCTCGCGCGGATGCGCTGAGGCGATTTTCCCTTGCCAATCCCGGCGCGGCGCTTTATTGAGCGCCACCTACCCCGTACGGCCGGCCAAAGCGGCATGCCGAGTCGTGCGTTCACTACTCGCCAAGAGGAGATGAAAATGCCCAAGATGAAGACCAAATCCGCTGCCAAGAAGCGGTTCAAGTTCACCGCGACCGGCAAGGTCAAGGTCGGTGCCGCCGGCAAGCGCCACGGCATGATCAAGCGTACGACGAAGTTCATCCGCGACACCGCGGGCACGATGGTCCTGGCCGATTGCGATGCCAAGATCGTCAAGAAATACATGCCCTATAACCGCTGATCGGAGGCCTGAACTATGTCCCGCGTCAAATCCGGCAAGGTCACTCACGCCTCGCACAAGAAGGTTCTGAAGAAGGCGAAAGGCTACTACGCCGCCCGTTCGCGTAACTTCCGCACCGCCACCCAGGCCGTCGACAAGGCCAACCAGTATGCCACCCGCGACCGGCAGCAGCGCAAGCGTAACTTCCGCGCGCTGTGGATCCAGCGCATCAACGCCGCCGTGCGCGCGTATGATCTGGAAATGACCTATTCGCGCTTCATCAACGGCCTCGCGCTCGCCGGCATCGAAGTGGACCGCAAGGTTCTCGCCGATCTCGCGATCCACGAGCCGGAAGCCTTTGGCGCCATCGTCGAACAGGCGAAGGCTGCCGCGGCTGCGTAATCTCCCGTAAGGGATTGCACTACAGACCCCCGCGTCGGCATTCGCCGAGGCGGGGGTTTTCGTTTCACGCGCTTGAAATCGGGCCGGGGCAAGGCTAGCACAGCCCGGACCACGCGAAGGAGATCAGGATGGACGCGCTCGAGCCGCTCAAGGCCAAATATCTCGACGGCATCTCCGGGGCCGGCGACGAAGCCGCGCTCGAGGAGCTGCGCCTCGCCGCGCTCGGCAAGAAGGGCGAGATCAGCCTGCGCATGCGCGAACTGGGCAAGATGTCGCCCGAGGAGCGCCAGACCACCGGTGCCGCGCTGAACCGTCTCAAGGACGAGATCGACGCCGCGCTGCGCGCGAAGAAAGAGGCGCTGGCCGATGCGGCGCTCGACGCGCGGCTGCGCAACGAATGGCTCGACGTCACGCTGCCCGGCCGGCCGCGCCCCGCGGGCACGATCCACCCGGTTTCTCAGGTGATGGACGAGGTCACCGCGATCTTCGCCGACATGGGCTTTGCCGTCGCCGAGGGGCCGCAGATCGAGGACGACTGGCACAATTTCGACGCGCTCAACATCGCGCCCGAACACCCCGCGCGGCAGGAGCACGACACGTTCTTCATGGCGCGCGACGCCGCCGATCCGCGCCCGCCGCATGTGCTGCGCACCCATACCTCGCCGGTGCAGATCCGCGCGATGCTGGCGCAGGGCGCGCCCATTCGCGTCATCGCCCCGGGCCGCGTCTATCGCATGGACATGGACCAGACCCACGCGCCGATGTTCCATCAGGTCGAGGGCATGGCGATCGGCAAAGACATCTCGATGGCGAACCTGAAATGGGTGCTCGAGGAGTTCTGCAAGGCCTTCTTCGAGGTGCCGAATGTCGAGCTGCGTTTCCGCGCCTCGCATTTCCCCTTCACCGAACCCTCGGCCGAGGTCGATATCCGCTGTTCCTGGGAAGGCGGTCAGCTCAAGATCGGCGAGGGCAATTCGTGGCTCGAGATCCTCGGCTCCGGCATGATGCACCCGAAGGTGCTGGCTGCGGGCGGGATCGACCCGGCCGAGTGGCAGGGCTTTGCGTTTGGGATGGGGATCGACCGGATCGCGATGCTGAAATACGGCATCCCCGACCTGCGCGCCTTCTTCGAGAGCGACCTGCGCTGGCTGAAGCACTACGGTTTTGCCGCGCTCGACCTGCCGACGGTGTTCGGGGGGTTGAGTAAGTGAGTGAGACGATCACGGCATGTGAAAACGTGTGCCGCGATTTTTCGTGGCTGGGGCGCATTGACCCCAGAGTCGTTCAAGGAATACTTACCCTTCTTGCAGCTTTGGTTGCGTCGGCGACTGCAATCTACATCGCCAAGTGGGTATACCCTCAACAGAAAAACATCGATCGTAGTAACGAGGTGTTTAACGAAAGACGCGAAGCGTACCGCAAATTTTTGACGGCGATGAACTCCTTGTATACCGCGGTACTAGATAAGGACAAAGCGGGTGCATTGACGAGGATGCTAGATCTGCATGCCGTAGCTAGCGACATGGCATGTTTTGCTTCGCCGGGGGTTGCGGTTTTTGCTCGGGATTATCTGGACAAGGTTCAGAAATTTCGAAGCATTGCGTTTGCGTTGACACCTGAAGGCAAACTTAAGTTACCAAGAGAATGGAGCAAGGCGAAGGCAGAGGCGGAGCAAGCTCGCGTAAAAGTCATTGCCGCTATTCGAATGGATCTTTTTGAAGGTTCGGCCATAGAGACGCAGAGTGTGGTCGCTGCCTTCTTCCCTAAATCCTATAAAGGTGAGGACTCCAAATGAAATTCACCCTCTCCTGGCTGAAAGACCATCTCGAGACCTCGGCCTCGGTGGACGAGATCGCCGATGCGCTCACCGACCTCGGGCTCGAGGTCGAGGAGGTCGTGAACCCGGCCGCCAGGCTCGCCCCCTTCACCATCGCCAAGGTGCTCTCCGCCGCGAAGATGGAGAACTCCGATCACCTGCAGGTCTGCAACGTGCTCACCGACGAGGGCGAAAAGCAGATCGTCTGCGGCGCGCCGAATGCGCGCGCGGGGATCACCGTGGTGCTGGCGAAGCCCGGCGACTATGTGCCCGGGATCGACGTGACGCTCGGCATCGGCAAGATCCGCGGCGTCGAAAGCCACGGCATGATGTGTTCGGAGCGCGAGCTGCAGCTTTCGGACGAGCATAACGGCATCATCGAGCTGCCCGAGGACAGCCTGAATTCCGAGGTCGGCTGCACCTTCCTCGACTGGCTGGCGGAAAACCGGCCCGAGTCGGTCGATCCGGTGATCGAGATCAAGATCACCCCGAACCGCCCCGATGCGCTGGGCATCCGCGGCGTCGCGCGCGACCTCGCGGCGCGGGGGCTTGGCGTGCTCAAGCCGCTGGAGATCGAGGCGGTGCCGGGGGGCTTCCCCTGCCCGGTGGCGGTGGAGATCGACGCGGCGCTGAAGGAAAAGGGCTGTCCGCTTTTCGCCGGGCGCCTGATCCGCGGCGTGAAAAACGGGCCCTCGCCCGCCTGGCTGCAGGCGCGGCTGATCGCGATCGGGCTGCGGCCGATCTCGGCGCTCGTCGATATCACCAACTTCTTCACCTATGACCTGAACCGCCCGCTGCACGTTTTCGATGCCGCGAAGGTGCAGGGCAAGGTGCGGATCATCCCGGCCCAGGGCGGCGAAGAACTGCTCGCGCTCGACGGCAAGACCTACAGCCTGCGCCCCGGCCAGATGGTGATCGTCGACGATAAGGGGCCGGAAAGCCTCGCCGGCATCATGGGCGGGGAGCTTTCGGGCTGCGACGAGGGGACGGTGGATGTCTTCCTCGAGAGCGCCTATTGGGATCCGATCACCATCGCCGCGACCGGCCGCGCGCTGAAGATCACCTCGGATGCGCGCTATCGCTTCGAGCGCGGCGTGGATCCGGAATTCACCCTGCCGGGGTTGGAACTGGCGACGCAGATGGTGCTCGACCTCTGCGGCGGCGAGGCCTCGGAAGTGGTGATGGACGGCGCCGTCCCCGACACCGCGCGCGCCTATCGGCTCGATCCCGCGCGGGTCATCAGCCTGGTCGGCATGGAGATCCCGGAGGAGGTGCAGCGCAAGACGCTCACCGATCTCGGTTTCCGGCTCGAGGGCGACATGGCCTGGGTGCCGAGCTGGCGCCCCGACGTGCTGGGCGAGGCCGATCTCGTCGAGGAAGTGGCGCGCATCGCCTCGCTCACGAAGCTTGCGGGCAAGCCGTTGCCGCGCGAGGTCTCGGGCGTGCCGGGGGCGATCCTGACGCCCGCGCAGGTGCGCGAGAAGACCGCGCGGCGCACGATCGCGGCGCTCGGCTACAACGAATGCGTCACCTACAGCTTCATCGACGCGAAGGCGGCGGCGCTGTTCGGCGGCGGTTCGGAAGCGACGCGGATCGAGAACCCGATCTCCTCGGAAATGACCCATATGCGCCCCGACCTGCTGCCCGGTCTTCTGGCGGCTGCGGCGCGCAATCAGGCGCGCGGCTTTGCCGATCTCGCGCTTTTCGAGGTGGGCCCTGTCTTCACCGGCGGCGAGCCGGGCGATCAGGTGATCGTGGCGACCGGGCTTCTGGTCGGGGCCGCTGCGCCGCGCGATCCCTGGGGCTCGCGCCGTCCGGTCGACGCCTATGACGCGAAGGCCGATCTCGAGGCGGCGCTGAGTGCGATCGGCGCCCCCGCGCGCATGCAGATCAACCGCAAGCTCGACGGCTGGTGGCATCCGGGGCGGTCGGGCAATATCGCGCTTGGTCCGAATGTGCTGGGCACTTTCGGCGAGGTGCACCCGAAGGTGCTGCGCGAGATGGGCGTGAAGGGGCCGGCGGTCGCCTTCACCCTGCGCCTCGCCAATGTGCCCTTCCCGAAGGCGAAGGTGCCGACGCGCCCGGCGCTGGTGCTCTCCGATCTGCACGGGGTCGAGCGCGACTTCGCCTTCGTCGTCGACAAGGGCGTCGAGGCGATCACCGCGGTCAATGCCGCGATGGGCGCCGACAAGGCGCTGATCGAGGCGGTCTCGGTCTTCGACCAGTTCACCGGTGCGAAGGCCGAGGAGCAGATGGGCGCAGGCAAGAAGTCGATCGCGCTTTCGGTGCGGTTGCAGCCGCGCGACAAGACGCTGACCGATGCCGAGATCGAGGCGGTTTCCGCGAAGATCGTCGAGAAGGTGACGAAGGCCACCGGCGGCGCCCTGCGCAAGTAACGACACGTCACGCTTTGCGGCGGCGAATTTGCGATTAGGCTCCTTCCCCACGGGGGAGGAGCCTCATGATTTTCGACTATGTCATTCTGGGCGGCGGTTCGGCCGGCGCCACTCTGGCCGCGCGGCTGAGCGAGGACGCGGGCGTCACCGTCTGCCTCGTCGAGGCGGGGCGGGAGGCGCGCGACATCTTCGTGCGCGCGCCGGCGCTGGTCGCGGCGATGGTGCCGGGGCGGCCGCCGATCCACAACTGGGCGCTGAAGACCGTGCCGCAGCCGGGGCTGAACGGGCGGCGCGGGTTCCAGCCGCGGGGCAGGGGGCTTGGCGGCTCCTCTGCGATCAATGCGATGCTTTACGTCCGCGGGCGGCCCTCGGATTACGACGGCTGGGCCGCGGCGGGGGCGGAGGGCTGGGACTGGGCCTCCTGTCTGCCGTATTTCCTGCGCTCCGAGCGCAACATGCGCGGCGCCTCCGCGCTGCATGGCGATGCCGGGCCGTTGCAGGTGGGCGATCAGCGCCGCCCGCGCGCGATCACCCGCGCCTTCGTCGAGGCCTGCGCGGCGGTCGGCTGCGCGGCGAACGACGATTTCAACGGGGCCGAGCAGGAGGGCGCGGGGCTTTATCAGGTCACGCAATTCTGGGACGGGCCGCGCAAGGGCGAGCGCTGTTCCGCGGCGGCGGCCTATCTGCACCCGGTGATGGGGCGCGGCAACCTCGTGGTGATGACGCGGGCGCGGGCGGAGAAGATCCTGATCGAGCATGGCCGGGCGGTGGGCGCGCTGGTGCGTCGCGGCGGGCAGAGCCTGCGGCTCGAGGCGCGGCATGAGGTGATCCTGTGCGCGGGGGCCTTCGGGTCGCCGCAGCTTCTGATGCTGTCGGGCATCGGGCCCGCGGCGCATCTGCGCGATCACGGCATCACGCCGGTGATCGACCTGTCCGGGGTGGGCGAGAACCTGCATGACCACCTCGATTACATCGTCTCCTACACCTCGCCGCGGCCCGATGTGGTCGGGCTGAACCCCGCGGGGATCTGGCGGATGGCGCGGGCGGCGGGGTTCTGGCGGCGCCATGGTGAGGGGCTTTTCGCCTCACCGATGGCGGAGGGGGCGGCCTTCCTGCGCTCCGGACCGGGGCTGGCCGAGCCTGACCTGCAGCTGCATTTCGTCGTCGGCATCGTCGATCAGCACATGCGCAAACCGCATCTCGCCGATGGCTGGTCGGCGCATGTCTGCGTGCTGCGGCCGTTCTCGCGCGGCACGCTGCGGCTGGCCTCGGCCGACCCGTTCGCCGCGCCGCTGATCGACCCGGCCTTCCTCGCCGATCCGCGCGATGCGGCGCTGCTGCTCAGGGGCGCGCGGCTGCTGGACACCATCGCCGGGGCTGAGCCGCTCGCGCCGTGGCGGGGGCGACGGCTTTACCCGCATGACGGCACCGACGCCGGGCTGATGGCCGATATCCGCGCGCGCGCCGACACGATCTATCACCCGGTGGGCACCTGCCGGATGGGGCGCGACGCGATGGCGGTGACCGATCCGAAGCTGCGCGTGCGGGGGCTGCGGGGGCTGCGCGTCGTCGATGCCTCGGTGATGCCGGCGCTGATCGGCGGCAATACCAACGCGCCGGTGATCATGATCGCCGAGCGCGCGGCGGAATTCATCCGCGCGGCGCGCTGAGCTCAGCGCCTCCGTCTGGGGACCACGGGGATCGTGGTGCGGACATAGTCGATCGAGGGATGCGGCGGCAGGCCGCGGGTGCGGCCCCAGAAGCCGGGGCCGCCGAGGCGCAGGAAATGCGGCGTCATCATCAGAAGCCCCGCGACGAAACCGCCGATATGCGCCCAATAGGCGACGCCGCCGCTGCCCAGGTCGGCGCCGACGCCGTTCACCAGTTGCAGCCCGAACCACAGGCCAAGCACGATCCAGGCGGGGATCGTGAAGATCTTGAAGAAGACGATGAAGATCACGAGGATATCGACGCGGGCGCGCGGGAAGAGCAGCAGATAGCCCCCCATCACCGCCGCGATCGCGCCCGAGGCGCCGACCATCGGGATCTCGCTGCCCGGATCGGCGGCGATCTGCACGAAGGCGGCGGCGAGTCCGCCCGCGAGGTAGAAAAGCAGAAAGCCGATGTGACCGAGCTGATCCTCGAGATTGTCGCCAAAGACCCAGAGGAAGAGCATGTTGCCCGCGACATGCATCAGGTTCGCATGCAGGAACATGTGGGTGATGAGACCGATCAGGTCGCGCCCGTGGCTGACCTCGCCCGCGTAAAGCGCGCCCGAGGTCCAGAGACCGGCCATCTGCCCGCCCCAATCCGCCGTCAGCAGATAGATGAAGAGATTGAGCGCGATGATGCCCCGGGTGACCCAGGGCGTCGAGAGCGAGGGGTTGTGGTCGCGGATCGGGAACATGGCGCGAGATTTTCCGATCCGCGCCGCCCCGTCAAGCGCGGCCGGATGCGCCGGTCACTTCGTGGCGCGGATCAGCACCTTGCCCGCGGCATCGGTGATCTCGAGCGCATCGCCCGTGGCGCTCGCCTGTTTTGCGCGGGTCAGCGCGGCGTGGAAATTGCGCTCGGTCTGCATCTGCGCCTCGGGGCACATCATCCGCGTGCCGGCCAGCTCGCCCAGATGCAGCGCGCCGTCGACGACGTTGATCCGCCCGTTGTAGCGGTTGCAGCCGCCCGAACCGCCGAGCAGCCCCTCCTCGCGGATTTCCATCGTCACCGAGGTGTCCGTGGGCACCGGCTGGCCGGCGATCTCGGTCACATGCCATTCGACGTTGCGCCCGAAGGCGGCGAGCGGATCGCCCGCGACGGCGTCCTGCTTGCAGGCGGTGAGGGCGAGGCAGGCAAGGGCGGAGATCATCAGAAGGCGCATCGGGGATCCTCTCATCTTCTGGCGTGACCATGGCCCCGCGCGGCGCGGACCCGCAAGCCCCCTCACGGAACCGTGTCAGAAGGTCGGCGGCGTGTTCACCCAGATCACCACCGTGCGCCCGTCGGCGGCATTGGCCCAGGCATGGGGGCGGCGGCTTTCGAAATAGATCGAATCACCCGGGCCGAGCTCGTGCACCTCGTCGCCGTCGAGGGTGATGCGGAAGCGCCCCTCGATCACGGTGATGAACTCCTCCCCCTCGTGGTCGTAGCCGCCCTGCGAGGCGGCGCCGGGGGCGAGGACGAAGCGGTGACAGTCCATCTGCCGCCGGCCCTCGGCGAGCACCTCGACGCGCACCCCCTCCACCGGCATCGGCCAGATCCGCGCCTGTCCCGCGCGCACCACGGCGCCGCCGGGCGCGTCCTGCCCCGACAGTTCGGAGACGGTGGTGCCGTAATATTGCGCGAGATCGGCGAGGATCTTGAAGCTGACGCCGGCGCCGGTGCGCTCGAGCGTGGAGAGCGCGGAGGGCGAAATCCCCAGTCTTTGCGCCACTTCGTCGAGCTTTTCGCCGCGGGCAAGCCGGCGCGCGCGCAGCGCTGAGGCGAGGGTCTCGTTCGCGATCGCGATATCCTCGGGATCGCCGCCCTCGGCCTCGAGCGTGGCGCGGATCGCGGCGGGGTTCAGCCCGGCCTCGCGACGCAGGAAGGCGATGCGCTGCAGCCGCGCGACATCGGCCGTGGAATAGAGCCGCTGCCCCGAGGCGCGGCGCTGCGGCGCGACCAGACCCTGCGTCTCCCACAGCCGCAGCGTCGAGGAGGCGACACCTGCGGCCCGCGCGGCTTCGGTCACGCGGAACATCGGTTCGTCGGGGGAGGTGGGCTCGTCCATATGCCTCATATAGCAGCGTTTGAAAATTTCTTCCATTTTTTCTGTAAGAAATTTCTTGCAGAAAAAATGCAAAGTGAGATTGTGGGTCATCCCGAATCGGAGTTTCCCATGACCGTGCAGACCAATCCCGAACTCACCAGCCGCAAGAATGCCGCGATCGCCAAGGGCGTCGGCATGTCGACGCAGATCTATGCCGCCAAGGCGGAAAACGCCGAGATCTGGGATCAGAACGGCAAGCGCTTCATCGACTTCGCCGCCGGCATCGCCGTGGTGAACACCGGCCACCGCCACCCGAAGGTGATCGAGGCGGTGAAGAAGCAGCTCGACTGCTTCACCCACACCTGCCACCAGGTCGTGCCCTACGAGAACTATGTCGTTCTCGCCGAGCGCCTGAACGCCAAGGTTCCGGGCGACTTCGAGAAGAAGACGATCTTCACCACCACCGGCGCCGAAGCCGTCGAGAACGCGGTCAAGATCGCGCGTCACTACACCGGCCGCTCGGGCGTGATCGCCTTTGCCGGCGGCTTCCACGGCCGTACCTTCATGACGATGACGCTCACCGGCAAGACCGCGCCCTACAAGGTCGGCTTCGGTCCGATGATGAACGACGTCTGGCACCTGCCCTACCCGAACGAACTCCACGGCATCTCGATGGAAGACTCGCTCGAGGCGCTGACCCGTCTGTTCAAATCCGACGCCGATCCGAGCCGCATCGCCGCGATCATCCTCGAGCCGGTGCAGGGCGAGGGCGGTTTCGTTCCGGCGCCCGAAGGCTTCATGAAGAAGATCCGCGAGATCTGTGACGAGAACGGCATCATGATGATCGCCGATGAGGTGCAGACCGGCTTCGCCCGTACCGGCAAGCTCTTCGCGATGGAGCATCACGGCGTCGCCGCCGACATCACCACCATGGCCAAGGGTCTTGGAGGCGGTCTGCCGATCTCGGCGGTGACCGGCCGCGCCGAGGTGATGGACCACGCCCAGCCGGGCGGCCTTGGCGGCACCTATGCCGGCAACCCGCTCTCCGTCGCGGCGGCGAATGCGGTGCTCGACGTGATCGAGGAGGAAGACCTCTGCGCCCGTGCCGAACGCCTTGGTGGCCGGCTCAAGCAGCGCCTCGCCGCCGTCGCCGACAAGGTGCCGGAGATCGTCGAGATCCGCGGCCCGGGCTTCATGAACGCGGTCGAGTTCAACGTCGCCGGCACCAAGACGCCGAACCCCGACTTCGTGAAGAAGGTCGTGGAAGAGGCGCTGGAGCGCGGGCTGATCCTGATCACCTGCGGCGTCTACGGCAACGTGATCCGCTTCCTCGCGCCGCTGACGATCCAGGACGCGGTCTTCGACGAGGCGCTCGACATCATCGAGGCCTCGATCCTCGCCGCGAAGAAGGGCTGAGCCATGTGGGGCGAGGCCACGACCCGGGCCGAAAGGCTCGACGAGACCGATCAGCGCCTGATCGCGGCCCTGCGCCGCGACGGGCGGGCGGCGGTGTCGGACCTCGCCGCACATCTCAGCCTGTCGCGCGCCACCGTGCGCGCGCGCATCGAACGGCTGGTGTCGCGGGGGGAGATCTCCGGCTTCACCGTGCTGACCCGGGCCGATGTTTCCAGCGCGCCGGTGCGCGGGATGATGATGCTCACCATCGAGGGGCGGGCGACCGATCGCGTCGTCAGCCGGATGCTCGGCCTGCCCTCGGTGCAGGCGGTGCATACCACGAACGGGCAATGGGATCTGATCGCGGAGCTTGGCGCGCGCTCGCTCACCGAGCTCGACGAGACGATCCTGCACATCCGCCGCATCGAGGGGGTGCAGCGCACCGAAACCAACCTGCAGCTCTCGACCCGGCGCCCCTCGGCGCGGCTCTGACCCGAGACCACAGGACGAAATGAAAAGGGCCGGGGAAACCCGGCCCTTTGCTTTGTGCGGGGGGAGGGCGCTCAGCCCGTCATCCCGTCGGTGAACTGCAGCTTCGCCAGCTCGGCATAAAGCCCACCCTGCGCCACCAGTTCCTCATGCGTGCCCTGCGCCACGATCCGGCCGTCGTCGAAGACGACGATGCGGTCGGCCTTCTTCACCGTGGCGAGCCGGTGCGCGACGACCACCGTCGTGCGCCCGACCGAGAGCCGGTCGACCGCCGCCTGCACCTCGCGTTCGGAGGCGGCGTCGAGCGCCGAGGTCGCCTCGTCGAGGAGCAGGATCGGCGCGTCGCGCAGGATCGCGCGGGCGATGGCGATGCGCTGCTTCTGCCCGCCCGAAAGCATCACGCCGCGTTCGCCGACATAGGTGTCGAACCCGTCGGGCAGCGCCGAGAGGAAGTCGAAGGCATGGGCGGCGCGCGCGGCCTCCTCGACCTCGGCATCGCTGGCCTCGGGACGGCCGAAGCGGATATTCTCGCGCGCGGTGGCGGCGAAGATCACCGGATCCTGCGGCACGAGCGCGATCGCATGGCGGAAATCGGCGCGCGCAAGCTCGCGCAGGTCATAGCCGTCGATCGTGACGCGGCCCGTCTCCGGATCCCAGAAGCGCTGGATCAGCTGGATCACCGTGGTCTTGCCCGCGCCCGAGGGGCCGACGAGGGCCACGGTCTCGCCCGGGGCGATCGAAAGATCGACCCCCTCGAGCGCCGAGGTCTCGGGCCGGGAGGGATAGTGGAAGGTGACGTTCTCGAGCGCGATCGCGCCCTTCGCGGGCATCGGCAGCGGCACGGGGTGTTCGGGGTCGATCACCGTGTCGGAGGTGCCGAGCAGCTCGACGAGGCGCTCGGTCGCGCCGGCGGCGCGTTGCAGCTCGCCCCAGATCTCGGAGAGCGCGCCGACGGAGCCCGCCACCATCACCGCATAGATCACGAACTGCACCAGCTCGCCCACGGTCATGTCGCCCTGCCGCACGTCGCGCGCCCCGATCCAGAGCACGCCGACGACGCCGGCGAAGACGAGGAAGATCACGATCGCGGTCATGATCGCGCGGGTGGTGATGCGCTTTTGCGCAGAGTCGAAGCTTTTCTCGGTCACGTCGCCAAAGGCGGCGCGGGTGCGGCCCTCATGGGTGAAGGCCTGCACCGTCTGCACCGAGAGCAGCGCCTCGGAGGCGGAGCCGGAGGAGGAGGCGATCCAGTCCTGGTTCTCGCGCGAGAGCACGCGCAGCCGCCGCCCCATCACGATGATCGGCACCACGACGACCGGCACGATCAGCAGCACGAGGCCGGTGAGCTTGGCCGAGGTGAAGAGCAGCGCGATCATCCCGCCGATCAGGATCAGGAAATTGCGCAGCGCCACCGAGACCGAGGAGCCGATCACCGAGAGGATCAGCGTGGTGTCGGTGGTGATGCGCGAGATGATCTCGCCGGTGAGGATCTTCTCGAAGAAGGCGGGCGACATCGAGATCACCCGGTCGAAGACCGCCTTGCGGATATCGGCGACGACGCGCTCGCCGAAGCGGGTGACGAGCCAGTAGCGCGCCCCGGTGCCCAGTGCGAGCAGGAGCGCGATGAAGAGGGCGGCGCCGAAATACTGGTCGAGCAGCGCCGCGCCCTTCTGGAAGCCGTCGACGACGCGCCGTACCGCAAGCGGCAGGATCAGCGAGATCGAGGCGGTGAGCGTCAGCGCGGCGAGGGCGGCGGCGGCCATGCCCTTGTAGGGCGTGACGAAGGGCGCGAGGCCCCTGAGCGCGCCGATGCGCTTCGTGGTGGGCCGATCCTCGATCGGGGCTTGCGGTCTGCGTGCCATGGGCTCCTCTCCCTTCGTTTGGCTCCGTTTAGGCACTCCGGGGGCGGCGAGGCAAGCGCGGAGTCGTCCGGCGGCGGGGATGCACGGCTCTGTGAAGAGGATCGGGGGCGCTGGTGCGGGCGACCGGACTCGAACCGGTATGGGCTTGCGCCCGAGGGAGTTTAAGTCCCATGCGTCTACCATTTCGCCACGCCCGCGGCCTGACCTGCCTAGCGCGCGGGGCGGGGCCCGGCAAGGCCCCGCAAGATATGTGCGCGGGGGCTCAGCGCCCCTCGAACCGCGGCGCGCGTTTCTCGAGGAAGGCGGCGACGCCCTCGCGGAAATCATGGGTCACGCCGAGTTCGCCCTGCAGCTGCGCCTCGAGTTCGAGCTGCGCGGAAAGATCGTTCGCATAGGAGTTGCGCAGCGCCTTCTTCACCGCGCCGAAAGCCGCCGTCGGCCCCTTGGCGAGATGCGTCGCCCGGGCGCGCCAGTGATGCTCGAAATCGACGTCGGCGATTGCCTCCCAGATCAGCCCGGCGCGCGCGGCCTCCTCCGCCGTCATCTTCTCGGCGAAAAGCGCGAGCCCCATCGCGCGGGCAAAGCCCACCTGCCGCGGCAGCCAGTATGTGCCGCCCGCGTCGGGCATCAGCCCGATCCGGGTGAAGGCCTGCAGGAAGACCGCCGATTGCGTCGCGATCACGACGTCGGCGGCCAGCGCGAGATTGGCGCCGGCGCCGGCCGCGGCCCCGTTCACCGCAGCGATCACCGGCAGCGGGCTCTCGTAGATCGCCTTCAGCATCGGCTCGTATTCCTCGCGCAGCACCCGCTCGAGATCGAGCGCGGCCCCCGCGGCATCGGCACCGAGATCCTGCCCCGAACAGAAGGCGCGCCCCGCACCGGTAAGCACGATCGCCCGCGCCTCGCGCGTGGCGCGGCCGAGCGCCTCGAGCAGCTCGGCGCGCATCTCGGTGTTGAGCGCGTTCATCACCTCGGGGCGGTTGAGGGTGATGACGGCAAGATCGTCGGAAATGTCGTAGCGGATCGCCTGATAGGGCATCGGTTCCTCCCATTGTCGCGGCGAGAGTAGCGGCAGTGCCCGCGAAAGCGAACCGAAACCCCGCGTCATTGAAGCTTCGCGCGGATGGAGAGGGGGGACGCTCCGCGGGGGATATTTTGTCTCTGTAGAATGCGGTTTCTACAGAGCCGAAATATCCCCGCCGGAGGCATCCGCCATTGCCGCGAGCGCCTCAGCCCTTCAGAAGCTCCTGCACCCGCGCCTCTTCCTCGGCGCTGAGCGCCGCGGTCGCCGGGGCGTCCTTGCGGCGGGAGCGGATCCAGACGAAGACGCCGCCAAGCGCGAGCACGAAGGCGATCGGGCCGGCCCAGTAGAGGATCAGGTTCGCGCCGGTCTTCTCCGGTTCGAAGAGGACGTATTCGCCGTAGCGATCCTTGATGTAGTCGATCACCTGGGTGTTGCTGTCGCCTTCCTTCAGCCGCTCGCGCACGAGCAGCCGCAGATCGCGCGAGACCGAGGCATTCGATTCGTCGATGTTCTCGCCTTGGCAGACCGGGCAGCGCAGCACCTGGGAGATCTGCCGCGCCCGTGCCTCGAGCGCGGGATCGGATAGCACCTCGTCGGGTTGCACCGCATGGGCGGGGGAGGCGAGCAGCAAAAGCAGGGCAAGACGTTTCAGCATCGGTTCACTCCGCGGGCATCGCGGCGGCGGGCGCCGATTTGCGCGCCCCGGCAGCGACGCGATAGCGCCGGTCGGAAAGGCTCAGCGTGCCGCCGAAGGCCATCAGCAGGCAGCCCGCCCAGATCCAGTTGGTGAAGGGCTTGATATAGGTGCGGATCGCCCAGCCGCCGCCTTCCTGCGGATCGCCGATCACCAGATAGACGTCGCGGAAGATGCCCTGGTCGATGTCGGCCTCGGTGGTCGGCATCGCCTGCACCGGGTAGATCCGCTTTTCGGGGTGCAGCGTGGCGACGAGCTTCTCGCCCTGATGCACCTCGATCGTCGCGGTGGTGGAGGTGAAGTTCGGCCCCGGCACCTGTTCGACCTTGTCGAGGGTGATGGTGTAGCCCGCGACATCGAAGCTCTCGCCGACATGGCCGACGCGGATGTCCTCGATCTGGCCGGCCATCAAAAGGCCGATGCCGGCGAAGACCACGCCGAGCCCGCCATGGGCGAAACCCTTGCCCCAGTCGGCGCGCGGCAGGCGCAACAGGCGCGCGGGGGTATGGCCGGCGCGTTGCCAGAGCTCGGCGGCGGCGCCGAAGACGAGCCAGGAGCCGAGGCCGGAAGCGACGAGGGCGAGCACCGGGCGCCCGGTTTCCAGCGTCCAGGCAAGGCCGGCGACGGCGACGGCCAGCACCGCAGCGGGGGCGAGCGGGCGGATCAGCTTCGAGAGCTTCGCGCGTTTCCAGGGCATCATCGCGCCGATCGGCAGGATGATTGCGAGCAGCACCATGAAGGGGGTGAAGGCCTTTTCGAAGAAGGGCGCGCCGACCGAGAGCTTGCGCCCCCAGGCGAATTCCGCGACCAGCGGCCAGATCGTGCCGACGAAGACGACGAGCGCGGCGGTGGCGAGAAGGATGTTGTTCACGACGAGCGCGCTTTCGCGGCTGACCATCGAGAAGATCCCCTTCGCCTGCATCGCCCCGGCCCGCGCGGCATAAAGCGTCAGCGCGCCACCGACGAAGACGGCGAGGATGAGCAGGATGAAGACGCCGCGCGCCGGGTCGTTGGCGAAGCTGTGCACCGAGGAGATCACGCCAGAACGCACGATGAAGGTGCCGATCAGCGAGAAGCCGAAGGCCATGATCGACAAGAGGATCGTCCAGCTTTTCAGCGCCTCGCGCTTTTCCACCACGATCGCGGAATGCAGCAGCGCCGCGGCCAGCAGCCAGGGCATGAAGGAGGCGTTCTCGACCGGATCCCAGAACCAGAAGCCGCCCCAGCCGAGCTCGTAATAGGCCCACCAGGAGCCGAGCGCGATGCCGATGGTGAGGAAGATCCAGGCGGCGAGCGTCCAGGGCCGCACCCAGCGCGCCCAGGCGGCGTCGACACGGCCCTCGATCAGGGCGGCGACGGCGAAGGAGAAGGCCATCGAGAGGCCGACATAGCCGAGGTAGAGGAAGGGCGGGTGGAAGGCGAGGCCGGGATCCTGCAGCAGCGGGTTCATGTCGCGCCCGTTGAAGGGCGGCTCGGCCAGGCGCACGAAGGGATTCGAGGTGAAGAGGATGAAGGCGAGGAAGGCGACGCCGATCCAGGCCTGCACGCTCAGCACGCGGGCGCGCAGCCGCGGCGGCAGCGCGCCGCCGAACCAGGCCGCGGCGGCGCCGAAGAGCGACAGGATCATCACCCAGAGGAGCATCGAGCCCTCGTGATTGCCCCAGATGCCGGTGACCTTGTAGAGCATCGGCTTGTCGGTATGGGAATTCTGATAGACCACCTGCAGCGAGAAATCCGAGGTGACATAGGCATACATCAGCGCGAAGAAGGCGACCGCGATCAGCAGAAACTGCGCCGAGGCGGCGGGGCTTGCCACGGCCATCCAGCCGGACCACCCCTTCTGCGCGCCGACAAGCGGCACCACGGCCTGCACGAGCGCCACGCAAAGCGCCAAGATCAGGGCAAAATGGCCGAGTTCTGCAATCATCCGGGGGTTCCTCCTGTTCGCGTGGGGATCATAGAGGGCGAAGCGCGATCGGCCAAGGCGGATGCGCGCCAATGTCGCGCCCCGGCGCCGATCGCACGCGATGGTGATGGCGCCAAAGGTCTTCGGCGGGGAAATTTTCCCCTGTCCCGCCCCTGCGGATCGGTGCAGGTTGTCCGCGGCGCCCGGGGTCATGCCCGCTGCGCGGTATCGGAATGGTAGCAAAGAGGAGGCCGGGATGGGTCTGTGGAATTTCGTCAAGGGCGCGGGGAAATCGCTTTTCGGCTCGAAGGCGGAGGCGGCCGAGGCGCCGAAGGAAGAGGTGCTCAAGGCCGAGCTGAAGGATCTCGGGCTCGATGCCTCGGGCGTCGATCTGAAGGTCGAGGGCGACAAGGTCGTTGTCTCGGGCAAGGCGGTGACGCCGGAGGTCAAGGAGAAGATCATCCTCGCGGTCGGCAATGTCGACGGCGTCGCGCAGGTCGAGACCGATCATGACGACGACACCCGGGACGCGGTTTTCCACACGGTGGTGAAGGGCGACACGCTGTCGGCGATCGCGAAGAAGACGCTCGGCAATGCCAACCGCTACATGGAGATCTTCGAGGCGAACAAGCCGATGCTGACCCATCCGGACAAGATCTATCCGGGCCAGGTGCTGCGGATCCCGGGCGGCAAGGCCTGAGCCGCACAACCCATTGGCGAAAGGCCGGGGTCGGCCCGGCCTTTCGCGTCACGCATTGCTGCCATGCCCTCGCGTCATGTCGCGATGACGTGACGTTTCGGAAGGCCCCGCCCTTGCCCGCTTGCGGCGTTTCGGCGCATCTTCCGCATAAGCGCCCGGAGAGGAACGGGCGGGGGAGGATGCATGACGGAGACTTTTGCCA
Organism: Paenirhodobacter sp.; assembly: GCF_050177655.1. Lineage (NCBI taxonomy): Bacteria > Pseudomonadati > Pseudomonadota > Alphaproteobacteria > Rhodobacterales > Paenirhodobacter > Paenirhodobacter sp. The sequence goes on along the minus strand of NZ_JBFXGV010000002.1, from coordinate 145,275 downwards.
GCGTCGCCGACCGGGATCGGGTCGAGCGGGAAATGCCCTGGGCAGAGCGCGATCGCGCCACGACGATCTATGAATTCCTGACGCGGGCGAAGACCGCGCATGGCAAGCGCCCGGCGCTGAGCTTCCAGATCACCTCCGGGCCGAAGGATCCGGCGGTGACGCTGAGCTGGGACGAGCTGCATGCGCAGGTGACGCAGGCGGCGAACCTGTTCCACAGCCTCGGCGTGCGCGAGGGTGACACCGTCGCCTATATCCTGCCGAACTGCCTCGAGACGGCGGTGACGCTGCTTGCGGGGGCCACGGCGGGGATCGTGAACCCGGTCAACCCGCTGCTCGAGGCCGAGCAGATCGCCGCGATCCTGCGCGAGACGAAGGCGAAGGTCGTCGTCACGCTGAAGAGCTTTCCGAAGACCGACATCGCGCAGAAGGCCGCGGAGGCGGTGAAACATGCGCCGAACGTGCAGGCGGTGCTGCAGATCGATCTCAACCGCTACCTGACGCCGCCGAAAAGCTGGATCGTGCCCTTCGTCCGGCCGAAGACGCCGATCCGCCATCACGCGGACATCTACAGCTTCCATCGCGAATGCGCGAAGATGCCGGGCGACCGGCTGATCTTCACCGACCGCAAGGCCGATCGCGTCGCCGCCTATTTCCACACCGGCGGCACCACCGGCATGCCGAAGGTGGCGCAGCACAAATATTCGGGGATGATCTACAACGGCTGGCTCGGCGGCACGCTTCTGTTCGACGAGACCGACGTGATGATCTGCCCGCTGCCGCTGTTCCACGTCTTCGCGGCCTATCCGATCCTGATGTCGGCGATCGCATCGGGCGCGCATGTGGTGATGCCGACCCCCGCGGGCTATCGCGGCGAGGGTGTCTTCGACAATTTCTGGAAGCTGATCGAGCGCTGGAACGTCACCTTCCTGATCACCGTGCCGACCGCGATCGCCGCGCTGATGCAGCGCAAGGTCGATGCCGACATTTCCAGCCTGCGCACCGCGATTTCGGGCTCGGCGCCGCTGCCGATCGAGCTTTACAACCGCTTCAAGGAAGCGACCGGGGTCGAGATCTGCGAGGGCTACGGGCTGACCGAGGCGACCTGTCTCGTCTCGGTGAACCCGGTCGACGGGGTGAAGAAGGTGGGTTCGGTCGGTATCCCGCTGCCCTATACCCATGTGCGCATCCTGACGAAGCGCAACGGCGGTTACGAGGAGCGCGGCGTGGACGAGGTGGGCGAGATCTGCGTCGCCAACCCCGGCGTGTTCGAGGGCTCGACCTATACCGAGCCGGACAAGAACCACGACCTCTTCGCCGAGGACCGCTTCCTGCGCACCGGCGACCTCGGCCGGATCGACGGCGACGGCTATCTCTGGATCACCGGGCGCGCAAAGGATCTGATCATCCGCGGCGGCCACAACATCGACCCCGCCGAGATCGAGGAAGCGCTGCTGATCCACCCGGCGGTGGCCTTCGCCGGCGCGATCGGTCAGCCCGACACATTCGCGGGCGAGCTGCCCTGCGCCTATGTCGAGCTGGTCGCCGGGGCGACGCTGGGCGACGACGAGCTGATGGCCCATGCGAAGCGCCATATCCACGAACGCGCCGCGATCCCGAAGCATATCGAGATCATGGACGAGCTGCCGAAGACCGCGGTGGGCAAGATCTTCAAGCCCGACCTGCGCAAGAAGGCGATCGCCCGGGTGCTCGACGCCGCGCTCGCCGAGGCGGGGGTGGCGGCGCATGTCGTCGCCGTGGCCGAGGACAAGAAGCGCGGCCTCGTCGCGCAGCTCGCCTCGACCGGGACGGTGGACGAGGAAAAGCTGCGCCATGTGCTCGGCGCCTTCACCGTGCCCTGGGACTGGGCGGCGTGATCGCGGCCTCTGCCGCAACCGGAACCGTAAAGGGGGCCTTTCGGCCCCCTTTCGCGTCTCAGAAGACGTGGAACAGATAAAGAAGGATGATGATCGGAATCGGGATCCCGATCGCCCAGGCGAGGATGCCTTTCATCGGACGCTCCTGTCGGTTGCTGCGGGTCTGGTCTGGGTGATGCCGGCTTCGTGAGGAGAACGCGCCTGCCCGCGATCGGTTCCCCTCTTGACGGAATCCCGGCGCCGCGCGAGAGCGGAGCGGTCCCTCAGCCCCGGTAGATCATGCGCCAGCCGCTGCCCTGAACGCGTTCCGAAACCGATCCTCGTTGTGTTTGCGGAGCCGTCCCATGTCTTCCCCCCTTCAGTTTTCCTCCGGCGATCTGATCGCCGATCGCCGTGCGGATTATGCCGAGGGCCTGCTCGCCGCGGGCGAGGCCGAGGCCGCCGCCGATCTTTACGCCCAGGCGCTCGAGGTCGCGCCCGGCTGGGTCGCCGGCTGGTATCGGCTGGGCGAGATCCGGGCCGCGCATCGCCTGCCCGGCGCGGCGGAGGCCTTCGCCGAGGCGCTGCGCCTCGATCCGGCCGATGTGATGGGCGCGGCGCTGCAGATCGACCTGATGCGCAGCCATCCCGCCGCCGAGACGATGCCCTCGGCCTTCGTCGAGACGCTCTTCGATCAATATGCCGCCCATTTCGACCATGCGCTGGTCGAGACGCTCGACTATCGCGCGCCGGAGCTGCTTGGCGCGGGGTTGGGCGCGCAGTACGGGCGCGCGCTCGATCTCGGCTGCGGCACCGGGCTGATGGGGGCGGTGCTGCGCCCGCGCGCGGCCGATCTCGAGGGCTGGGACATTTCCGCCGAGATGCTGCGCGAGGCCGGGGCGAAGGGCCTGTATGACCGGCTGGAAAAGCGCGATCTGGGCGCGCTGCCGCTGCCGGGCACGGAATGGGATCTGATCACCGCCGCCGATGTCTTCGCCTATCTCGGCGCGCTCGAGCAGATCACCGGCTGGGTCGCGCTTGCGCTTGCGCCGGGGGGGCGTTTCGCCTTCACCACCGAGGCGCATGACGGGCCCGAGCCGCTGATCCTGCGCGAAAGCCGCCGCTACGCCCATTCGGAGCCCTATCTGCGCGACCTGCTCGCCGCCGCCGGCTTCGAGGCGCGGATCGCGCGCGGGGTGATCCGGATGGACCGCGGCGCGCCGATCATGGGCTTCGTCGTGCAGGCCGAGCGCGTCACCCCGCCGCTGCGCCGGCAGTCGGATGGCGAGGATATGGCCTTCGCCTGAGGCCGCGGGGCGGCTATGCTCCCGCCCAACGACGGGAGGGGACGATGTGGCTGATCTATGAGCATTACGCCTATGCGGCGGTGGCGGCCTTCGGCACGCTGGGGGCGGTCTGGCTGGTCGACCGGCTGGCGCATCGGCCGGCGATCGCGGCGCGGCTCGCGCGCTATCAGGGCGTGGTGCCGCCCTTCATCAACGTCAATGCGATGCTCTTCGGGCTGACGCTTGCCTTCATCGCAGCCGATACCTGGTCGGCGCGCGACCGGGCGATGGACGCGGTCTATCGCGAGGCCGACGCGCTGCGCAGCCTGAGCGTGCTGGTCGAGGATCAGCCCGAGCCGCTGCGCACGGGGCTTTCCGAGGCGATCCACGACTATGGCCGGGCGGCGGCGCATGAGTTCGCGGCGCTGCGTGCGCGCGAGGCCGATCCCGCGGCGCGGGCGGCGGCGGATCACCTGTTGCGGCTGGTGGCCGAGCCCGAGGTGGAGGCGGCGGCGGGGCAGGCGGTGCATGCGGAGATGCTGCGCAAGGTGATGGCGCTGCGCGACGACCGCGATCTGCGGGTCTCGCTCTCGCGCACGCACCTAAATCCGTTGAAATGGCTCGGCATGGCCTCGCTCGGCTTTCTGACGATCCTGTCGATCTGGGCGGTGCATCTCGACCGGCCGAAGGCGGGGACGCTTGCCATCCTGCTTTTTGCGCTGGCGGCGGCGCCCTCCTCGGCGATCGTGCTGGTGCAGGGCAACCCGTTCCAGGCGCCGGCCGCGATCTCGGCCGAGCCGCTGTTGGAGGCGGTGGAGTAGGGGCGCTGCCCCTCGGCGCTGAGCGCCTCACCCCGGGATATTTTTCTCTGTAGAAAAGCCCGGGTGCAGGCGCCGAGCGCGCGCGCTCACTGCCTGTTGAGCCTTTGCTGGGCGCGAAGCCGCATGATGCTTTGCACCGCGGCAAGATTGTGGTGGCGCGCGTGCAGCGAGCCACGCTCAGCGTCCGATGCCTGAAGAAGAAGGTCATACCAGTAGGCGAGAAGCGCCCTGCGGACGCCCTCGAGAGAAAGGAACTCGCGTGCTTCTGGCAGTGTGCCGGCGAAGATGACGGGAAATTGTCGGTCCAGACCGGAGGGATAGTCGTAGCCGAGCGCCTCGATGTGATGTGAGAACAGCCAATCCCGGACCGCAGGAAACTCCCAGACCAGTGGATCAAGCATCAACATGTGCCTGGCTGGACGCCCTTCTCTGGGAAGGGTTGAAAAGGCGACTTCATGCCGGTCGATGTTGAGCGTGAAATAGCGCCCGCCCGCGGTCGCGGGAAACAACGACAAGGTCCATATGCCTTGTTGGGCCAGCATGTGTTCGAGGCCCGAGGCCCGAAAGATGTCGGCGAGGTAGCTTTCGAGCGTTTCGGTCGTGTGCAACCGGGCAACCCGGTCGAAGCCGCGAATTTCCGCTTCGGGGATCTGATCGAAAAGCGCGAGAGCGGATGCTGGCGCCAGTTCGAACAGCTCCTTGCAGCCGGGAAACTCGGCGGAGTTCTTCTCGCGGATCGATCGGTGAAGGAAGGTTTCGACCTTCACCGCGTCGACGACTTCGAGAAACGAAATAATCTCCCACGGCCCGAGCGGGCCGTAGTTTTCGCTCGTGTTGAGTTCCCGAAGGCGCCGATAGGGCAGCGTATTGCTGCGTCCGACCTTTACAAGAGGGCAATGGTCGGAGCGCAGCGCATACACATATCCGGCTGTCACCGCGTGAACTTCTTGTACTTCACCCGCTTCGGCTCCGCCGCATCCGGGCCGAGGCGCCGGATCTTGTCGTTCTCGTAATCCTCGAAGTTGCCCTCGAAGAACTCGACATGCGCCTCGCCTTCGAAGGCGAGGATATGGGTGCACAGACGGTCGAGGAAGAAGCGGTCGTGCGAGATGATCACCGCGCAGCCCGCGAAATCCTCGATCGCCGCTTCCAGCGCCTGCAGCGTTTCCACGTCGAGGTCGTTCGTCGGTTCGTCGAGGAGCAGCACGTTGCCGCCCGACTTGAGCAGCTTCGCCATGTGCACGCGGTTGCGTTCACCGCCCGAGAGCAGGCCGACCTTCTTCTGCTGGTCCGAGCCCTTGAAGTTGAAGGCGCCGACATAGCTGCGCGAGGCGACCGAGGCATCGCCAAGCTGGATCAGTTCGGCCCCGCCCGAGATCTCCTCCCAGACGTTCTTTTCGGGGTCGAGCGCGTCGCGCGACTGGTCGACATAGGCGAGCTTCACGGTGTCGCCCACGACGATCGTGCCCTCATCGGGCTTTTCCGTGCCGACGATCATCTTGATCAGCGTCGACTTGCCGGCGCCGTTCGGGCCGATCACGCCGAGGATGCCGCCCGGCGGCAGGCTGAACGAGAGATTCTCGATCAGGAGCTTGTCGCCCATGTGCTTCTTGAGGTTCTCGACCTCGATCACCTTGCCGCCAAGCCGCGGCCCGTTCGGGATGATGATCTGCGCCTTGCCGACCCGGTCCTTGACCCCCTCGTCGGCCATCTTCTCATAGGCCGCGATACGCGCCTTGGATTTCGCCTGACGCGCCTTCGCGCCGGCGCGGATCCATTCGAGTTCCTTCTCCATGACCTTCTGCTTGGCCTTGTCCTCGCGCGCTTCCTGTTCGAGGCGCTTGGCTTTCTGCTCCAGCCAGGCCGAGTAGTTCCCCTCGTAGGGGATGCCGCGGCCGCGTTCGAGCTCGAGGATCCACGAGGTGATGTCGTCCAGGAAATAGCGGTCGTGGGTGACGCAGAGGATCGTGCCCTTGTATTCGATCAGGTGCTTTTGCAGCCAGGCGATGGTTTCCGCGTCGAGGTGGTTCGTCGGTTCGTCGAGGAGCAGCATGTCGGGCGCCTCGAGCAAGAGCTTGCAAAGCGCGACGCGGCGGCGCTCACCGCCCGAGAGGGTGGCGACATTGGCGTCGTCGGGCGGGCAGCGCAGCGCCTCCAGCGCGATGTCGACCTGGCTGTCGATGTCCCACAGGTTTTCGGCGTCGATCTCGTCCTGCAGGCGGGCCATCTCCTCGGCGGTCTCGTCCGAGTAGTTCATCGCAAGCTCGTTGTAGCGTTCGAGCTTCGCGGTCTTTTCCGCGACGCCTTCCATGACGTTCTCGCGCACCGTCTTCGACTCGTCGAGATGCGGCTCCTGCGCGAGGTAGCCGACCTTGGCGCCCTTCGCGGCCCAGGCCTCGCCCTGGAAATCCTTGTCCATGCCGGCCATGATCTTGAGCAGCGTCGACTTGCCGGCGCCGTTCACGCCGACGACGCCGATCTTCACGCCGGGCAGGAAGTTCAGCCGGATGTTCTCGAAGCACTTCTTGCCGCCCGGATAGGTCTTCGAGACGCCATCCATGTGATAGACATATTGATACGAGGCCATCGGCGCACCTTTCGGGGAAATCTGGGTTTGCGCCTAGATAGGCGAAAGCGCGCGCGCGCGAAAGGGGCGCGCGGGGCGCAAAGACAAGCTTTCCGTCGCTCACAGATGTGTGCACTTGGTTTTTGTGCGCACATTATCATGACATTTTGTGGAGTTTTCAGCGAAAACGCGCAGGACTATATCCTCCTCATGCAAAGGGAAACGCCCAAAGCAAACAGATAACAAACTGAAAATACTAGGAAATGGAGATCTTCCATGCGTAACGTTCTCGCTTCTACCGCCTTCGCTCTCGCCCTCTCTGCCGGTGCCGCTTCGGCCGGTGGCACCAATGCGGGGATCGACCAGATCGCGCAATATCTCGGCGTCAATGCCGGCGCTTACAGCTCGGTCGAGCTGCATCAGCTGCTCGCGGCGCGCAATGCCGGCGACCAGTCGACCTACGCCTACCTGCTCGCCCATGGCGACCGCTCGTCCGACACCGCGGCGACGGGTGGCAAGGAACAGCTCGCGGCGCAGGCCGGGCTGAACGCGAATGACTACACCGCGGCGGAACTGATCCGCGTGCGGGACGCGCAGCTGCGCGGCGACCTGCAGGAGGTCAACTTCGTGGTCTCGCATCAGAACCGCAACAGCATCGTCAACCCGCAGGTCCAGGTCGGCCGCAACAGCTGATCCCGGGCTCAGATCACTCCGCACAAAGGGCGGCTCCGCAAGGAGCCGCCCTTCGTCGTTTCTGGTTCCCCGCAGCCCGGACTCCGTCGTTCACAGATGCGTGCGATTGGTTCACTGGCGCACATTGTTACGATAATTGCGGCAGTTTTCAGCTTCAAAGCGCAGGTCTATATCCACTGCATGCAACGGGATACAGACCCAGCACACAGACAACAGACTGAAAAAACAAGGAAATGGAGATCTTCCATGCGTAACGTTCTCGCTTCTACCGCCTTCGCTCTCGCCCTCTCTGCCGGTGCCGCTTCGGCCGGTGGCGCCAATGCGGGGATCGACCAGATCGCGCATTATCTCGGCGTCAATGCCGGCGCTTACAGCTCGGTCGAGCTGCATCAGCTGCTCGCGGCGCGCAATGCCGGCGACCAGTCGACCTACGCCTACCTGCTCGCCCATGGCGACCGTTCGTCCGACACCGCGGCGACCGCCGGCAAGGAACAGCTCGCGGCGCAGGCCGGGCTGAACGCGAATGACTACACCGCGGCGGAACTGATCCGCGTGCGGGATGCCCAGCTGCGCGGCGACCTGCAGGAGGTCAACTTCGTGGTCTCGCATCAGAACCGCAACAGCATCGTCAACCCGCAGGTTCAGGTCGGCCGCGACAGCTGATCCCGGTTCCGGATCGAAACGGCAGAGGGCGGCTCCCGACGGAGGCCGCCCTCGTCCATTCCGGGGCAGGGAAAACCTTCCCGGGCTCTGCAAGGCAGATCCTCGAAACCCGCGGCGCGCCGCCCGCTGTTGACAGGCCGGGGCCAGATCGGCAAGCCGGACAGGCCCCGCACTGCCGAGACGAGGAGGCCATATGCTGCGCAAGATCCGCCTGCTTTACGAAGGGAATTCCCGGCGCGCGCATGGATTCCGATATGCGCTGCTGATCTTCGATCTCGTCACGATCGCCTTCGTCATCGTCACCTCGTTCTTCCCGCGGGTGCTGGCGGTCGAGGTGATCGACGCTCTGATCGGCCTGGTGATCGTCGCCGATTTCGCCGCGCGTTTCATGATCGCGCCGAAGAAATTCGCGTTCTGGATGCGCCCGGCCACGCTGGCCGATGTGGTGGCGATGGTCTCCTTCCTCGCGCCGATCGCCGGCGAGAGCTTTGGTTTCCTGCGCGTGCTGCGGACCTTGCGGCTGTTGCACACCTATCAGCTGCTGACGCGCCTGCGGCAGGATTTCGCCTTCTTCCGGCGCCAGCAGGAGGTGATCCTCGCCGCGATCAATCTCGGCGTCTTTCTCTTCGTCATGACCGGGCTGATCTACACCACCCAGCATCTGCACAATCCGCAGATCGGCAATTATGCCGATGCGCTCTATTTCACGGTGACGACGCTGACGACCACGGGTTTCGGCGACATCACGCTGCAGGGCACGGCGGGGCGGCTTTTGTCGGTCGCGATCATGATCTTCGGGGTGACGCTGTTTTTGCGTCTGGCGCAGGTGCTGTTTCGCCCGACGAAGGTGCATTACAAATGCCGCAGCTGCGGGCTGAGCCTGCACGATGCCGATGCGATCCACTGCAAGCATTGCGGTGCGGTGGTGCATATCGACACCGAGGGGCTCTACTAGGGTTAGCCGGCCAGATCCTTCAGCCAGTTGCCATGCACCCAGCCCTGCGGCGATTCGGGCGTCGGATATTGCCTGGCGCCGCGGCAGAAGGTGCGCGAGCGCGCGCCGTAGATCACGCCATGCCAGGGGCCCTTGCGCTGCAGGGTAAAGACGACATCGCCGTTATGCAGCTCGTCGATCTTGGCGTAATTCGAGCCGGGCCCGCTGCGCACCGCCAGAAAGCCGTCGCCATTGGCCTTCAGCCCGGTGACGGTGCTGGAAAACATGTCGGCCGCCTGGCCATCGCCGCAGATGCCGACGACGGGCACATCGAGCGGCGGCTGGGCGGTGGCGGTCAGGGGCGCGAGCAGCGCGACGGACAGTGCCAGCACAAGGCGGGTTCGGGGAGGTCTGGGCATCGGGCGGCTCCGGGGCAGGGGGCGATCGTGGGCAGGATGCCACGGCCCGGATCGGCGCCCAAAGCCAAAGCGTGCGTGCCCCCCGGTGGGCCGCCGCCCGCGCGAAAAACAGGCGCGGCACGGTGGGACGATGCCGGAAAATATGGCGCCGGGCAGCGGAGCGGGCGGCTAGACGGGGCGGCCCCAAAGATCGTATTCGCTGGCTTCCTCGACCTCGACCGTGACCATGTCGCCGGGGGCCAGATCCTCGAACCCCTCGTCGATGAAGAGATTGCCGTCGATCTCCGGCGCATCGGCGCGGGTGCGGCAGGTGGCGCCCTCGTCATCGACGGCATCGACGATCACCTGCTGCAGCGTGCCGACCTTGGCCGCCAGCTTCGCCTCGGAGATCGCCTGCGCCTTTTCCATGAAACGCTCCCAGCGCTCCTGTTTCAGCTCCGGCGCGACGTGATCGGGCAGCGCGTTCGAGCGCGCGCCCTTGACGTTCTCATACTGGAAGCAGCCGACGCGATCGAGCTGCGCCTCGTCCATCCAGTCGAGCAGATACTGGAATTCCGCTTCCGTCTCACCGGGATAGCCGACGATGAAGGTCGAGCGCAGCACAATCTCGGGGCAGTCGCGGCGCCAGGCGGCGATCTCGTCGAGCGTCTTCGCGCTCGCCGCCGGCCGTGCCATGCGTTTGAGCACGTCGGGGTGCGCATGCTGGAACGGAATGTCGAGATAGGGCAGCACGCCGCCGCCCGCGCCGGTTTCGGCCATGATCGGGATCAGGTCGCGCACATGGGGATAGGGGTAGACGTAATGCAGCCGCACCCAGGCCTCGGCCTCGCGCGCCATCCGGCCCATCTCGCGCGCGAGATCGGTGATATGGGCGCGCACCTCGCCGCCTTTCCAGGGGCTTGCGGCATGTTTGCGGTCAAGCCCGTAGGCGGAGGTGTCCTGCGAGATCACCAGCAGTTCGCGCACCCCGGCCTCGAGCAGCTTTTCCGCCTCGCGCAGCACGGCATGGGCGGGGCGCGAGACCAGTTTCCCGCGCATGTCGGGGATGATGCAGAACTTGCAGGCGTGATTGCAGCCCTCGGAAATCTTGAGGTAGCTGTAATGCCGCGGCGTCAGTTTCACCCCGGTCGCAGGCAGCAGGTCGATGAACGGATCGGGCGCGGGCGGCACCGCGCCATGCACCGCGTCAAGCACCTGCTCGTATTGCTCGGGCCCGGTCACCGCGAGCACCTTCGGATGCACGCCGGTGATGAACTCGGGCTCGGCGCCGAGGCAGCCGGTCACGATCACCTTGCCGTTTTCTTTCAGCGCCTCGCCGATCGCCTCGAGGCTTTCGGCCTTGGCGCTGTCGAGAAAACCGCAGGTGTTCACGATCACCGCCTCGGCGCCGGTGTAATCGGGCGAGATCGCGTAGCCCTCCGCGCGCAGCCGCGTCAGGATCCGCTCGCTGTCGACAAGCGCCTTCGGGCAGCCGAGCGAGACCATGCCGATCGTCGGCTGGCCGGGGCGCGGCGCCTCGTCGAAGCGCGCGGCGGGGGCGAGATCGGGGCGGAGGGAGGGAGGATTCTGGCTCATGGGGCGGCATATACACCGGGAAGGGACGGGGCGGAAAGCGCCTTGAAACCCCCGGCTGCGCTTCGCATGGTGGCCGCCGACGCCAGAAAAGGGTCACGAATGAGTTTTTCGATCACGTCGCGCCAGAGCGCAGAGCCGCAGTTCCATTTTCGCGAAGAAATTCCGATCCTGTTCCAGGTTCTCGAAATCGTCGAGGCCAATGCGTCCTGCCCGGCCTCGACGCTCTATTCGACCTTCGAGACGGGGCGGCATGGCAGCCGGAAGTCCCGCACGATCGACGCGCCCTGCCCACAATTGAAGGCGGTTCAACGCGCCCTGCTCGACAAGATCTTGTGTATGGTTTCACCGCATGAGGCGGCGATGGCCTTCTGCCCGGGCCGCTCGATCGCGATGAATGCGCGGCTCCATCACGGGGCGCCGCATCTGTTCACGACCGACATCCGGTCCTTCTTTCCCTCGATCAGGACGCATCATCTGCGCGAGATGCTCGACCTCCGCTTCCCGCATCTCTCGGCAGAGGTTCGTGCCGAAATCACGCGGATTGTCACGCGCGATGGCCAGCTGCCGCAGGGCGCGCCGACGAGCCCGCATCTCGCCAATCTGGTGATGGCCAGCTTCGATGGGCTGTGCGAGGAGGCGGCCAGCAGTGCGGGGGCGCTTTATACGCGCTACGCGGATGACATCTGCATCACCGCGCAAGACGCGGTCAGTCTGCGTCGCCTCGAGCATGTCGTGCGGATGGGGCTGGCCGCGCTCGGGATGGAAATGCACCCCGAGAAGACCCGGCATCTCGGCCCGAACCAGACGAGGCTCGTCACCGGGCTGGACATCGGCGGCGCCCGGCTTCGCCCGACCAAGGCGTTCCGGAAGAAAACCGCTGCACTGGTGCGGATGGCGGTGAAGTATCCGGAGAAGATGCAGCGGCAGCGCCAGAGGATCCGCGGATATCTCGCGTTCTGGCATGACGTCGATGCCGATGATCCGCACCTCCGGGAGCTGCTGCTGCAGATGGGATTTTCGCGATGGGCGGGGCAGGCGATGGATCGCGCCGAAATCACGCGGACGGATCCATCCGCCGTTTCGAACGCTGCCGGCCCGGGGGCGTGACGGGGCGTCGAGAGGCGCCAAAGGCAACAGTGTAAACCGAGGAGCGAAGCGACGGTCACATGATCGAGGCCGGCCGATGGACCGACAGCTTGCCTTTGGCGCCTGGACGCCAGGCTAGGCAAGACCGGCGCCTGGGGCAAGGGCTGATCCCTTCCGGCGGTGACCTGGTCATATGCAGGTATTTTCTGATCTGGATCACAGAATTGTTAAACGTTCTGTGGTTTCAGACTCGCATGCGACGCTCCGCCGGAGGCTCGCGTCCCTCTCCCATCATCCGGCACGACTGGAGGTTCCCATGTTCAGTTCCGCGAAGCGGCGGCTGGCAGGGTCTGTTGCTCTGGGCCTGGCCGCCCTTGCACTGCCCCATGCCGCACTCGCTACCGAAGGCTATTTCTCACTCGGCTATGGCGTCCAGCAACAGGGCGTGGCCGGGGCCGGCGTCGCCTGGTCACAGGATGCGATGTCGGGCTCGATCAACCCCGCGGCGGTCGCCTCGGTCGGCAAGGAGCTGAGCTTCGGCATGCAGCTGTTCTCGCCGATCCGCTCGGTGACCGGCAAGGGCACGATGTTCGTTGCCCCCGGCACCACGAAAAGCGGGCACGACTACTTCCTGATGCCGAACTTCGCCTACAATCTGCCGCTTGCGAATGGCGGGGTGCTGAACGTCTCGGCCTATGGCAATGGCGGCATGAACACCTCCTATCCGGCGGTGGCGAACGCGAATTGCGGCGGCGGCACCGGTGTGTTCTGCGCCGGCAAGGCGGGTGTGAACCTCGAGCAGCTGTTCGTTTCGGTGGGCTACGCCAAGAAGGAGGGCAATTTCAGCTGGGGTGTCGCGCCGACGCTCGCGGTGCAGGCCTTCTCGGCCCGCGGTCTTGCCGCCTTCAGCACGATGTCGGTCAATCCGGCGAAGCTGACCAACAATGGCACCGATATCTCGACGGGCTTCGGCCTGCGCGCCGGCTTCCAGTATGAGGTCACGCCGCAGGTCGCCTTCGGCCTCTCCGGGCAGACGAAGTTCCACATGTCGAAGCTGAAGGACTATGCCGGTCTGTTCGAGAACGGCGGCTCCTTCGACATCCCGGCCGCGATCACCGCGGGCGTGGCCTTCCATCCGCGGTCCGACCTGACGCTGCTGCTCGACTATGAGCGGATCTTCTACAGCGACGTGCCTGCGGTGGCCGATCCGATGACCTCGGGCGCGCTGGGCGCCAAGGGCGGTGCCGGTTTCGGCTGGGACGATGTCGACGTGATCCGCATCGCCGCGGAATGGCAGCAGACGCCGGACATGACCTGGCGCGTCGGTTTCGCGCATGCGACCAATCCGGTGGGCACCGATGACGTGACCTTCAACATCCTCGCGCCCGGTATCGTGCAAGATCACTTCAGCTTCGGCGGAACGAAGAAGCTGAACGATCGCGATCGTCTCGATTTCGCCTTCTCCTATGTGAAGAAGAACACCGTGAGCGGGCCGGAAATGACCTCGATGGGGCCGACGGGCGGCACCGTGAAGCTGAAAATGCATCAGGTGAGCGCCTCGATCGGCTGGACCCGCAGGTTCTGAGCTGTAGAGAGCCAACTGAAAGGGCGCCGAAAGGCGCCCTCTTTTTCATGCTGTTCCTGTAGTGCTTTGCGGGGTGGGGTCGGCTCAGCGCCGACGATCCCGAAGCCCTGACGCCTTGCCGGGCCTCGCCGGCTTAGCGCCGACGATCCCGGCGGGCGCTCATCGGCTGGAACGCGACCGAGACATGCGCCTCGCAATAGGGTTTGCCGGGCTGGCTCGGCAGGCCGCAGAAATAGAAATTGTCGGTCGCCGGGTCGCCGATCGGCCATTTGCAGGTGCGCTCGGTCAGCTCCATCAGCCCGATCTTGCGCGAGCGCTTCTCGACCTCGCGCACCGAGGCGAGGGTCTCCGGGCTGATCTCGTTGAGCGAGGGCTGCGGCGGCAGCGGCTGGCCGGCGGGCACCATCGGCTTGCGCAGCGCCGGGGTGGCGGCGGGGGCGGGGGCCGCGGCGACAGGCTGCGGCACCGGGCGGATCGGCGTGGGCGCAGGCGCGGCCGCGGCGGGGCGCGGCGGCTCGGGCGCGGGCTCGACCGGGCGGGCGGCCACGGCGGGCGCCTCGACCGGCTTCGCCGCGGGCGCGGGGGCCGGAGCGGCCTCGGGCGCGCTGCCTTCGGGGCCGCCGACGCGGTTCGAGAGGCCGAGGCGATGCACCTTGCCGATCACCGCGTTGCGGGTCACGCCACCGAGTTCCTTGGCGATCTGGCTTGCCGATTGGCCCTCGGTCCACATCTTCTTCAGAAGTTCGACGCGTTCATCGGTCCAGGACATCGGCACACCTCGTTTGGCCCTTGCGGGCGTTTCGCCCCATTCTAGTCGGGACAGGGCGAGATACAAGCGCCGGGCCCCGATTTCAAGGGGCGGACCGATTGCGGGCGCACGCCGGGGCGGGTAGGCAGGGCCAAAACGGGAGGGGACGATGCGCGAGATGGGGGTGCGCCGCTTCGGGCGGGTCAACGGGCTGGGCCTTGCCACGCTGGCCGGGCGCGAGGTGCGCCGCTTCGTGGCGGTCTGGCAGCAGACGTTGCTCGCCCCGGTGATTACCGCGGCGCTCTTCCTCACCGTCTTCGCGCTGGCCTTCGGGGCGGCGAAACGCGGCGAGGTGCTCGGCGTGCCCTTCCTCGACTTCCTCGCCCCCGGCATCCTGATGATGACGGTGATCCAGAACGCCTTCGCCAATACCTCGAGCTCGATCGTGATCGCCAAGGTGCAGGGCAATATCGTCGACACGCTGATGCCGCCGCTCGCGCCCTGGGAGATCCTCGCGGGCTATCTCGCCGGGGCGGTGGCGCGGTCGCTCGCGGTGGCGGTGCTGATCGCGGCGGGGCTGTTCCTCGCGCTCGGGATCGGGGTGGCGCATCCGCTCTGGGCGCTGCTCTGGATCGTGCTCGGCGCGGCGTTGCTCGGCGGGCTTGGTGTCGTCGCGGCGATCTGGGCGAACAAGTTCGACCAGATGGCGGCGATCACCAATTTCATCGTCACGCCGCTCTCGTTCCTGTCGGGCACCTTCTACTCGGTGGAGACGCTGCCCCCCGCGTTTCGGAGCTTCACCCATTTCAACCCGGTCTTCTATCTGATCGACGGGGCGCGCTATGGCTTTCTTGGCACCTCCGACGCCTCGCCCTGGCAGGGGCTGGCCGTGGTGCTGCCGGCGCTTGCGCTCGTGCTCGGCCTCGCCTGGGCCTGGCTGCGCGCGGGGTACCGGATGAAGGCCTGAGCGCGAGCCGATTTCCTTTGACATCGCACAGGCGCGGCGATACCTGCGCCGCATGATCACCCGGACCGCCCTTATCGCCCGTCCGCGACGTCGCCGCCCCTGCGTCTGACGTCCGATCTGCCGTGGCGGCTTGCCACATCCCCGTCAAAACCTGCCGATAATCCCGGGTCCACGCGCCGAAACCGTTGACAGATGCCCGGTCGCGTTGCACCCCTTGGCCTTCCATTCATGGAGCAGAAAATGATCGCTTCCGTCCTTCCGACTTACAACCGTGCGCCGCTCGCCTTCGTCAAAGGCGCGGGCTCCTGGCTCGAGACGGCGGATGGCGGACGATATCTCGACCTCGGCGCGGGGATCGCGGTGAATGCGCTCGGCCATGCCGCGCCGGAACTGGTCGAGGTGCTCACCGCGCAGGCGCACAGGCTCTGGCATGTGTCAAACCTCTACCAGATCCCGGAACAGCAACTGCTGGCCGACCGGCTGGTCGAGGCGACCTTCGCCGACACCGTCTTCTTCACCAACTCGGGCACCGAGGCCTGCGAGCTCGCGCTCAAGATGGCGCGCAAGTACTGGTATGACAAAGGTCAGCCGGAGCGGATCGAGGTCATCACCTTCGAGGGCGCCTTCCACGGCCGCTCGACCGGCGCGATCGCCGCCGCCGGCTCGGAGAAGATGGTGAAGGGCTTTGGCCCGCTGATGCCGGGGTTCGTGCATCTGCCCTGGGACGACATCGAGGCGGTGCGCGCGGCCGTCACCGAAAACACCGCCGCGATCCTGATCGAGCCGGTGCAGGGCGAGGGCGGCATCCGCCCGGCCTCGGACGCCTTCATGCAGGCGCTCAAGCAGATTTCGGAAGAGACCGGGACGCTTTTGATCTTCGACGAGGTGCAATGCGGCATGGGTCGCACCGGCCGGCTTTTCGCGCATGAATGGACGGGGGTGACGCCTGACATCATGATGGTGGCGAAGGGCATCGGCGGCGGCTTCCCGCTCGGCGCGGTGCTGGCGACCGAAGAGGCCGCCTCGGGCATGACCGCGGGCACCCATGGCTCGACCTATGGCGGCAACCCGCTCGGCTGTGCGGTGGGCGCGAAGGTGATGGAGATCGTTTCCACCCCCGAGTTCCTCGCCGCGGTGCATGCGAAGGGCGGTTTCCTGCGCCAGAAGCTCGAGGCGCTCGTCGCCGCGCATCCCGATGTCTTCGAAGGGGTGCAAGGGCAGGGGCTGATGCTTGGCCTCAAGTGCAAGGTCGCGCCGGCCGAGGTGGTGCAGGCGGGCTATGCCGAGAACCTGCTCACCGTGCCGGCCGCGCATAACGTGCTGCGCCTTCTGCCCGCGCTGACCATCTCCGAGGCGGACATGGCCGAGGCCGTCCGCCGCCTCGATGCCGCCGCCGCCGCCCTCGACCACAAACCGGCCTGATTTCTTCTTGGCCGAAATACTCCGGGGGTCCGGGGGCAGCGCCCCCGGCTTCCGCCAGAAAGACGAAACGATGCCCAATTTCCTCGACCTGCACACCACCGACGCCAGCGACCTGCGCAAGATCATCGATTCTGCCCGCGCGATGAAGGACGCCCGTCAAGGCCGCCCGAAGGGCGCACCCGACGACGACATGCCGCTCAAGGGGCATATGGTCGCGCTGATCTTCGAAAAGCCCTCGACCCGCACCCGCGTTTCCTTCGACGTCGGCGTGCGCCAGATGGGCGGGCAGACGATGGTGCTCTCGGGCAAGGAAATGCAGCTCGGCCATGGCGAGACGATCGCCGACACCGCGCGGGTGCTGAGCCGCTACGTCGATCTCATCATGATCCGCACCTTCGAGGAGGCGACGCTGCTCGAGATGGCGGAATATGCCTCCGTCCCCGTCATCAACGGGCTGACGAACCGCACCCATCCCTGCCAGATCATGGCCGACATCATGACCTACGAGGAACACCGCGGCCCGATCAAGGGGCGCAAGGTGGTCTGGTCGGGCGACGGCAACAACGTCTGCGCCTCGCTGATGCAGGCGGCGGGTCAGTTCGGCTTCGACTTCACCTTCACCGGGCCGCAGACGCTCGACCCGGAACGCGACTGGATCGACTTCGCCCGCGCGAAGGGGGTGACTGTCGAGATCGAGCGCGATCCGGCGAAGGCGGTCGCGGGCGCCGATCTGATCGTCACCGACACCTGGGTCTCGATGCACGATCCGGAATCGGCGAAGGAGCGGCGGCACAACCAGCTGCGCCCCTATCAGGTGAACGAGGAGCTGATGGCGAAGGCGAAACCCGACGCGCTCTTCATGCATTGCCTGCCGGCGCATCGCAACGACGAGGCGACCTCGGCGGTGATGGACGGGCCGCATTCGGTGATCTTCGACGAGGCGGAAAACCGGCTGCACGCGCAGAAGGCGGTGATGCGCTGGTGCCTCGGCAAGTAAGACGCGGGCGGGGGCGCCGCCCCCGCACCCCCGGAGTATTTTGACCAAGAAGAAGATCCCCATGAGCAAGAGCGCGCTTCTGATCATCGACATGCAGATGGATATGCAGGCGCGGCTCGATGCCGGGCGCGACGCGGTGAACCCCGATGCGCCGGCAAAGATCGCGGCGCTGGCCACGGCCTGCCGGGCGATGGGGGGCGAGGTGGTGCATGTGCGCCATCACGAGGCCGATCCCGCTTCGGGCTTTCACGCCGACGCGCCGGGCGCGCAGCCGATGCAATGCGATACGGCGCTGCCCGGGGAGGCAGTCTTCATCAAGTCGACCTCCTCGGCCTTTGCCTCGACCGATCTCGCCGCGCATCTGCGCGCGCGCGGCATCACCCGGCTGATCGTCACCGGTGCGGTGCTTGGCTTTTGCGTCACCTCGACGGTGCGCGCGGCCTGTGACCTCGGGTTTCAGGTGGTGCTGCCGACCGATGCGGTGCTGGGCTTCGATCTGCCGATGATGGGGCTCGGGGCGGAGCAGATCGCCGCCGTCACCTTCGGCCTGCTCGGCGCGGATTTCGCCACGCTCAGCGATGCCGCCTCGGTGATCGCGGACCTCTAACCCTCGATCAGCGCGATCAGCGCCGCGGCCGCGCGGCTGCGGTGACGCTGGGGATGGCTCAGCATCGCGAAGGGCCGTTCGGGTTTGGCGACCCAGCTCACCGGGCGCAGCAC
Organism: Paenirhodobacter sp.; assembly: GCF_050177655.1. Classification (NCBI taxonomy): domain Bacteria; kingdom Pseudomonadati; phylum Pseudomonadota; class Alphaproteobacteria; order Rhodobacterales; genus Paenirhodobacter; species Paenirhodobacter sp. Next base: position 126,940 of record NZ_JBFXGV010000002.1, on the reverse strand, counting down.
GACACGCGCGCCCCCCGCCTGCGCCGCGCGCTCGGAGAGCATCGCGACCCCGCCGCCCGCCGCCACCGCCGCGAGCACGGCCTCGTTCGAGGGGAATTCGAGCGCAACTTCGAGATCGGTCAGCGCAAGCCCCATCGTTGCGAAATGCTCCTCGGTCTTTGCCCGCGTGCCCGAGCCCGGCTCGCGCAGGATCCAGCGCAGCGCGCGGTAATCGGCGGCGGTCAGCGCCAGGCGCTCCGCCCGCATCTCGCCGCGTGGCATCACCAGCACCAGCTCGTCGCGCGCCACCACCCGCCGCACGAGATCCTGCTGCGTGACCTCGCCCTCGACGAAGCCGAGATCGGCGGCGCCCTCGGCCACCGCGGCGGCGACCTGCGCGGTGTTCTCCTGCGTCAGCACCAGCTCGACCCCGGGATGCGCCGCCTTGAGCCGCGCGAGATAGGGCGGCAGCCAGTAGCTCGCCACCGTCTGGCTCGCGTGGATGCGCAGCCGCCCGCGGGTTTCCTGCACGAGATCGTCGAGCACCGATTGCGCCGCCCCCGCCGCGTTCAGCACCGCCTGCGCCGCGGGGATGAAGGCGCGCCCGGCCTCGGTCAGCACGATGCCGCGGCCGACGCGGTCGAAGAGCTTGACCCCGTGGCGGGTCTCCAGCGCCGAGACCGCCGCCGAGACCGCCGATTGCGTCAGGTTCAGCGCGCGGGCGGCGCGGGTGACATGGCCTTCGGCGGCGACGGCGAGGAAGATGCGGAGCTGATCGAGCGTCATGGAAAATTGATAAGCAATTCCGAATGAAATCAGAAGAACAATCTGATTTTTCGATTGCAGCATCGGAGGCATTCTGCACCGAACCAAGGAGTCCCCGATGTCCGAAACCACCGCCCCCGTCCCGCCGCAGAATTTCCTCGGCCGGATCACGCCGCTTCTGCCCGGCCTCGCGCTTGCCGCGGGGCTTGCCGCCGTCTCGGTGCCGATCCCGCATCTGCTGGGCATCAAGGCGCTGTCGCCGCTGATCGTGGCGATGGTTCTGGGCATCGCGATCCGCAATACCGCGGGGTTCCTGCCCGCCGCGCATCCGGGCATCGCCTTCTCACTCAAGCGCGTGCTGCGTTTCGCGATCATCCTGCTCGGTTTCCAGCTCACGCTGACCGAACTCGACCAGATCGGGCTGAGCGGCATCGCCGTCGTCGTCGCGACGCTGAGCGCGACTTTCGTCTTTACCAAGTTCATGGGGCGGCTGCTCGGCGTCGACCGGCAGCTTGCCGAACTGATCGCCGCCGGCACCTCGGTCTGCGGCGCCTCGGCGGTGATCGCCTGCAACACGGTGACGCGCGGCAGCGACGAGGATGTCGCCTATGCGGTGGCCTGCGTCACGATCTTCGGCACGCTTTCGATGATTTTCATGCCGATGCTGGCCGCGCCGCTCGGCCTCGTGTCGCAAAGCTACGGGATCTGGGTCGGCGCCTCGGTGCATGAGGTGGCGCAGGCGGTGGGGGCGGGATTCGCGCTCGACGATCACGCCGGGCAGATCGGAACGGTGGCAAAGCTCGGTCGCGTGATCCTGCTCGCGCCGCTGATCCTGAGCCTTGGCGCGATCGCGGCGCGGCGCGCGGAGGAGGCCTCGACCGCCCGCCCCCCGATGCCCTGGTTCGTCTTCGGCTTCATCGCGGTGATGCTGGTCAACTCCGCGGTGAAGGTGCCCGAGGCGGTGAGCCATCAGATCGTGATGGTGACCTCCTTCCTGCTCGCCATGGCGCTCGCCGCGATGGGGCTGGAAACCGACGTGCGCAAGCTGCGGCTGAAGGGGCTGCGGCCGCTCGCCCTTGGCGCGATCGCCTGGCTCTTCATCGTCGGCTTTGCGCTGATGATGGTGAAGGCGCTGGTGGCCTAGGTGCCGCGGGGCTTCGCGCGCGTCGTCGGATCGGCCTCGCGCGGGTTTTCGGGCCAGGGATGGCGGGGGTAGCGCCCCCGCATTTCCTTGCGCACCTCGGCGTAGGAGCCATCCCAGAAACCGGGCAGATCCATCGTGACCTGGATCGGTTTCGCGCCCGGCGAGAGCAGCGCGATGCGCAGCGGGTGGCGTTTTTGTCCGACGGTGGGGTGGGTGGTGAGGCCATACATCTCGGGCAGTTTCACCTCGATCGTCGGCACCTCGCCCGAGTAGTCGATCGGCACGCGGCGCCCGAGCGGGGTTTCGAAATGGCTTGGCACGAGGCGGTCGAGCTCGGCCATCTGACCCCAGTCGAGCTGCGCGCGCAGCGCCTCGGTGAGGTCGAGATTGCGCAGATCGCCCTCGGTCCGCGCCTTCGTCAGGAAGGGCAGCAGGGCGTCGCCCGCGAGGAGCGCTTCGTCGGAAAGGTCGGGCAGATCGGGGTTCCCCTCGCGCGCGATCACGACGCGGGCGCGGAACCGCGCGGCGGCGGGCGAAAGCGTGAGCCCGATCTGGCGCAGCCCGTCGAGCGCGCCGCGCGCCAGCGCCGCGGGCGGGGCCTCGGGCCAGTGACGGTCCTCGAGCACGAGGGCGCCGAAGCGCTCCTGCCGGCGCGCCACGACGCGGCCCTCGCGCTTCGACCATTCGCAGACATCCTGCCAGCGGATCTGATCGGCATAAAGACGGCGCAGCTCGGCGTCGGCGAGCGCGACGCCCTGGCGCAGGCGCGCCTCCCGCGGGTCGCCGTCGAGATCGGAGGCGACGATCAGGCGGTGTTTTCCGAGCGCGTCGCTCTCGTCGACCACGGCACCCTTGCCGCCCGAAAGCACATAGCGCGCGGCCTCGCCCTTGCGGCGCAGCCCGATCCGGTCGGGGTAGGCGAGCGCGAGTTGCTCGGCCAGCGAGAAGCGCTCGGTCCCGGGCGTGACGAGGCGGGCGAGGCGTTTCGCCTCGAGGCGGATGCGCTCCACCGCGCCGCGATGCACCGGCCAGGGGTGATCGGCCTCGAACCGGCCGGGATTGGCGATCGCGGCGAGGCGCAGCGCAAGGTCCGCAGGCGCGCCGCGGATCGGGTCGCGCTCTTCCAGCGCGGCGGCGAGCGTCGCGGCCTCGGGCCCGGCGGTGACGAGCATATGCGCGAGCCGCGGGTGCAGCGGCAGGGCGGCAAGCGCGCGGCCATGGGCGGTGATCCGCGTGCCCTTGAGCGCGCCGAGGTTTTCGAGCAGCGCGCGCGCCTCGGCCAGCGCCGGGGGCGGGGGCGGGGTGAGAAAGGCGAGATCGCTGCCGTCCGAACCCCATTGCGCAAGTTCGAGCGCGAGGCCGGCAAGATCCGCCACCGCGATCTCGGGCGGGGCGAAGGCCGCGAGCGCGCCCTCCTCTCCCTTCGTCCAGAGCCGGTAGCAGATCCCTTCCGCCACGCGCCCGGCGCGGCCGCGGCGTTGCTCGGCCTCGGCGCGCGAGACGCGCTCGGTCACCAGACGCGCCATGCCCGAGGCCGGGTCGAAGCGCAGCCGCCGCGCGCGCCCGGCATCGACGACGGTGCGGATGTCCTCGATCGTGAGCGAGGTTTCGGCGATCGCGGTGGCGAGGACGACCTTGCGCCCCGCGGTGACAGGCGCGATCGCGGCGCGCTGGGCGGCGAATTCCATCGCGCCGAAGAGCGGGCGGATCGCGACCTCGGGCGGCAGGCGGTTTTTCAGCAGCGCCTCGGTGCGGCGGATCTCGCCCTCGCCGGGGAGGAAGACGAGCACGCCGCCAGTGGTTTCGGCGACCGCCTCCTCGATCAGCGCGGCGGTTGCCGCCTCAAGCCGCAGCCCGGGGGCGAGCGACCGGCCAAGCCAGCGGGTTTCCACCGGAAAGGCGCGGCCTTCCGAGCGGACCACGGGCGCATCGTCGAGCAGAGCCGCCACCGGTTCGGCGTCGAGTGTCGCGGACATGACCAGCAGTTGCAGATCGGGGCGCAGCGCGCCGCGGGCCTCCCAGGCGAGGGCAAGGCCCAGATCGGCGTTGAGCGAGCGCTCGTGGAATTCGTCGAAGATGACGAGGCCGACGCCGGTCAGCTCGGGGTCGGATTGCAGCATGCGGGTGAGGATGCCCTCGGTCACCACCTCGACCCGGGTGGCCTTCGAGAGTTTCGCCTCGCCGCGGATGCGATAGCCGACCGTCGTGCCGACGGCCTCGCCCAGCGATTCGGCCATCCGCTCGGCCGCGGCGCGCGCGGCAAGGCGGCGGGGTTCGAGCATCACGATCCGCCCGGCGATCTGATCCATCAGCGCAAGCGGCACCCGCGTCGTCTTGCCCGCGCCGGGGGGCGCCATCAGCACGGCACGGCCCGCCCGCGCGAGGGCGTCGCGCAGCTCGGGGATCACGTCGTCTATGGGCAGCCTGTGGTTCACCCGGCCCTTATCGCCGTTTCAGCCGGCCTTTGCCAAGGATCGTATCGGTCTCGATCTCGACGACCTGCAGGCGCTGGCCGTCGGGGGTGGGGGCATAGGTCAGGGTGAAGGGGAAGCGGCTCTTCTCCGCCATCTCCTTCTTCGAGAAGCCCTCGAGCCGGCGGTATTCGCCGGTGCAGACCACGCCCTTGCCCTTTTCCACCGGCGCCGAAAGCGCCACCTGCGAGCGTTTCGCGCCGTCGAACATGGTTACGGTGAGCTTGCAGGCATCGCTGCGGTCGACGTCGCGCAAGACCGCGTAAAGCGCGGTGAGCGGGTCGATCGTGCCGGCCTGTTTCGCCGGGTCGACATCGGTCGCGCGCGGTTTGCGCGGCGGCTCGCGGCTGACCGAAACGGGCACGCCGCCCTGATAGACGATCACATGCCTGGCCTTGTCGTCGCCGCGCTCGGCGGTTTCCTCGAAATGCGTCGGCGTGAAGGCGCCATTCGCGAAACTGCCGCTCACCGAGGCGTCGTAGCGGATCGTGCGCAGCATCGCGGCGAGGCCGGTCGTCTCCATCGTGCCATTGGCGCCGTAGGTCGCGCCGGTGATCTTGCCGTTGATGCTGAGCCGGCCGGCGGAGACACCCTTCAGCACCACGTCGAAGACGATGCGGTCGGTCTGGTCGGCCTGCAGCGGCGCCGCGGCGAAAAGACCGAGCGCCAGCAGGGCGCTGCGGGCGGCGGCCCGCGAAAGGGTCGGGGTCATGCGGATCATGGCTTCCTCGCGATTGGCCTTGGCTCTGGACATACACCGCCCGAAGAGGGCATGAAACCGAAACAGTGTCACGACGGATGACGCTTTCGTCAGATCCGTCCTCCTCAGCAAAGGCTTGCCGATGCAACCCGTTTCCGCCTCCCCCGCCCAGACCGAGGATCTCGCCACGCGAATCATCGCCGGAGAGCGCCGCGCGCTTGCCCGGGCGATCACGCTGGTGGAATCGGGGCGCGCCGATCACCGCGCGCAGGCGACGGCGCTGCTCGACCGGATCGCGCAGAGCGGGCGGCAGGCGCTGCGGATCGGGCTTTCGGGCACGCCGGGGGTGGGCAAGTCGACCTTCATCGAGGCCTTCGGCATGATGCTGACGGCGCAGGGGCTGAAGGTGGCGGTGCTGGCGGTCGATCCGAGTTCGGCGCGGTCGGGCGGCTCGATCCTCGGCGACAAGACGCGGATGGAGCGGCTCTCGCGCGATCCGATGGCCTTCATCCGGCCCTCGCCGAGCCAGGCGCAACTGGGCGGCGTGGCGCGGCGCACGCGCGAGGCGGTGGCGCTTTGCGAGGCGGCGGGTTTCGACGTGGTGCTGATCGAGACGGTGGGCGTGGGCCAGTCGGAGACGCTGGTCGCCGAGATGACCGATCTTTTCATCCTGCTGATGGCGCCGGCGGGCGGCGACGAGCTGCAGGGGGTGAAGCGCGGCATCATGGAGATGGCGGACATGATCCTCGTGAACAAGGCCGATGGCGATCTGAAGCCTGCGGCGATGCGCACGGTCAGCGATTACGCCGGGGCGCTGCGGCTTTTGCGCAAGCGGCCGCAGGATCCGGAGGGCTTTCCCAAGGCGTTGCCGGTCTCGGCGCTGGCGGAGGACGGGCTCGCCAAGGCCTGGGAGGAAATGCGCACGCTGGCCGATTGGCGGCGGGCGAATGGCGCCTTCGACCGGCGCCGGGCGACGCAGGCGCGCCACTGGTTCGAGGCGGAAGTGCGCGAGGGGCTGCTGGCGCGGCTGACCGCGGATCCGGCGATCCGGGCGAAGATGGGCGCGCTGGGCGAGGCGGTGGCCGAGGGGCGGACCGCCCCGGCGGTGGCCGCGGCGGAAATGCTCGCGACGCTCGGGAACTGAGCGCCGCGAGACGGGATCAGTTCGCGGGCATGCCCTGCATGCCGCCCATGCCGGGCATCGCCGAATGGTCCATGCCGTTCATCTGCATCGTGCCCATCGGCGAGGCGGTCTTGACGGGCACGTCGACGGCGACCTCGCCTGCCTGTTCGAAGGTCAGCACTAGATGCACGGTGTCGCCCCCCGTCAGCGGCTGGCGCAGGCCGAGGAACATGATGTGATCGCCGCCGCGGGCGAGCGCATGCTTGCCTTCGGCCGGGATCTCGAAGCCCTCGGGCACCTCGAGCATCTGCATCACGCCATTGGCGCCGGCCTTGTGGGTATGCAGCTCGACGCGGTCGGCGATGTCGGAGGAGGCTTTCACCAGCCGGTCGGCAGTGGCGGAAGCGTTGTCGATCTCCATGAAGACGGCGCCGGATTTCGACATCGGGGTCGAGGCGATCGCATAGGCATCGACGATGGTGATGCTGTCCTGCGCGAAAGCGGCGGGGGCGCAGGCGAGAGGGGCGCAGAAAACGGCCGCGGCGGCCAAGGCGCGGGGGAAACGGAACATTTTTTCTCCAGTCGGTCCAGGTTGTCTTGAGACGAAGGTCAGACAGTGGCCGGCGGATCGCGCGCACGCGGCTGCGGCACCTGCGTGCCGCGCAATTGCATCGGCTCGACCGGCTCGATCCGCTCCACCCGGCCTTCGGGACGCGTGAAGACCGGGGGCGGGGTGTCGAGCGCGGCCATCATGCCGAGCACCATGTCGGGGCAGAGGTGGACAGGGCCTGTGGGATTGCCCTCTTCGTCCACCGTGACCGTGGTGATGCCGTAGCCGGTGCAGATGACGATCTCGGTGCCCACGCGCGTCTCGCCGCGGGCGACGGCCATGGTCAGGCTCGTCACCGCGAGGATCGCCGCCATTGCGGCGCTCAGGACGGATCGCATCACGCGTTGGGTCATGGCGCGAGAGTAGCGGCGGGGCGCGGGGGGCGCCAGAGGCTTCGCGCGGGGGAGGGCGATTCGTCGCCTGCCCGGCCAAAAGAAAAGACCCCGCGCGGAAGCACGGGGCCCGTTCAATGCGTCGAAGGCGCGATCAGGCGGCGGCCTGGGCCTTGAGGATCGCCTTCTTGATCTTGAGCGCGTTTTCCGACAGCTCGCAATCCGAGGCCTTCGCGAGGAAGGCGTCGAGCCCGCCGCGGTGGTCCACGGTGCGCAGGCCGGCGGCCGAGACGCGCAGCTTGAACGACTGGCCGAGCACGTCGGAGATCAGGGTGACATCGTTCAGGTTCGGCAGGAAGCGGCGACGCGTCTTGTTGTTCGCGTGGCTGATGTTGTTGCCCGACATCGGGCCCTTGCCGGTCAGTTCGCAGACGCGCGACATGGCGTTATCCTTCGTTTCCTCGGGGCGCGCACGGCAGCCCTATTCCAACAATACGAACGCCGCGCAAGGCGACGCCCGGAAATCTGTCCGCGGGGCATAAGGGCAAAGCGGCCCCGCGTCAAGCGATTCATGCGCCTCTCGCGCGCAGCCCGGCCACCCATTCGGGCACCACGGTGGTCGCCGGGCCGTGGCGGGCCTCGTCGAAAAGCCGGGTTCCGGCGGAGGGTTCGAGGTTGAGCTCGAGCGTCGGAACGCCCGCGTGCATCGCGTCGGCGACAAATCCCGCGGCGGGATAGACATTGCCCGAGGTGCCGATCGAGACGAAGAGATCGGCCGCGCGCAGGGCCGTCCAGATTTCCTCCATCCGATAGGGCATCTCGCCGAACCAGACGATGTCGGGGCGCGTCGCGGGGCGGCCGCATTCGGGGCAGGGGTCGGCGGGGCGCATTTCCATCGGAGCGGGCCAGCGCGCGCCACAGGCGGCGCAAAGCGCGCCGGCAAGCGTGCCGTGCATGTGGATGACGTTGTGCGAGCCGCCGCGCTCATGCAGGTCGTCGACGTTCTGCGTCACCACCAGCACCTCGAATCGCGGATCGGCCTCAAGCTCGGCCAGCGCGCGATGCGCGGCATTGGGCGCGGCCGCCGCCGCCGCCGCCCGGCGCGCGTTGTAGAACCGATGCACCAGCGCCGGATCGCGGGCGAAACCCTCGGGCGTGGCGACATCCTCGATCCGGTGCTCCTCCCAAAGCCCGTCCGAGGCGCGGAAGGTGCGGATGCCGCTTTCCGCCGAGATCCCCGCGCCGGTCAGAATCACGATCTTTGCCATCGGCCGATCCTCCGCTACATCTTCTCCCATGCGTATCCTGTTTCTCTGCCTTGGCAACATCTGCCGCTCGCCCGCCGCCGAAGGCGTGTTCCGCTCGCTCGCTGACGAGGCCGGCTTTGTCGTCGAACTCGACAGCGCGGGCACCGGCAACTGGCATCTCGGCCATCCGCCCTACGGGCCGATGATCGCCGCGGCTGCGATGCGTGGCCATGACCTGCACGCGCTGCGGGCGCGCCAGCTCACGCGCGAGGATTTCGACCGCTTCGATCTGATTCTCGCGATGGACCGGCAGAACCTGCACGACGCGCAGGCGCTGGCGCCGGCAGGGTCACGCGCGCAGATCGCGCTGTTCCTCGACGGCGAAACGGGCCCCCATGAGGTGCCCGATCCCTATTATACCCGCGATTTCGATGGCTGCCTCGACATCGTCGAGGCGGGGGCGCAGGCGCTTCTCGTCCGGCTTCAGCGCGCGCAGAGCGATTCGGCGTTCTGAGCGAAGCTCTTGTAGCGGTTCCAGAAATCCTCGTCCGAGGCGCGGTCGGACATGCGCACTTCCTGGGCCTTTTCCGGATCCTTGAAGAAGGCGGCGGCGCGGCGCTGGTCGGCGCTCGTCAGCGACATGTCGGCGACCTGCTGGATGCAGCCGCACAGGGCGCGGTCCGCGGTGCGGCCGGCGCGCATGCAGGCGCTTTCCACCGGGCCGGCCACGGCGGCGCTGCCCATGACAAGGAATGCGATCACGATCGGGAGTTTTTTCATCTGCTGCCTCATGTCCGCGGGCGAAGTCGGTGCTGCGCCCGTCAATTTGCAGCGGATTCTAACGGATTCGGCAAGAAATCTCAATGCGGTGAGCGGATTTCCGCCGCCCGCGCGCGCCTTGCAACCCGTGGTGGGGCAGGGGCGCGAGGCCCCAAGCCCTTGGGTCAGGCGATCACCTCGGCCTCGTAGCCCGCGGCCTTGAGCGCGGCGAGCACGGTTTCCTCGGGCAGGCCGTTCACCTCGACCTCGCGGTCCTCGAGGCTGACGAGCGCCTTGCCGCCGACTTCGGTGATCGCCGATTCGACGGCGGCCTTGCAATGGCCGCAGGTCATGTTCGGAACGGAAAGGATCATGGCGTTTCTCCGGCTTTGGATGCGAATGATCTGCGCCCGTGCAGGGCGCGCGTCAATGGGGTTTTGCGGCCTCGGCGCGGGCGCGGCGCAACCGCCACAACATCGCCCGGACGATGAAGCGATGCGCCGGTCCGACGGGCAGCATGTAGAGCCGCCCGAAGAGGTTGTGCGTCACCACAGAGGAGGTGATCGCGACCTCCGTCCCCCCGGCGACGGGCGTGGCGGTGACGCAGGTCATCACGTCGAGATGGCGGTCGCGCGCGGTGAGCAGGAGGCGTTCGGGGCGCGCCTCCTCGACGAGGAAGAAATCGAGTTTTTCGCCCGCGGCGATGTGGCTGCGTTGCGCGCCGCTGAACCCTTCGATGCGCTCCACCCCGAAGCGCGCGGAGATCGCGTCGCGGATCTTCACCGCAAGCGCAAAGCCCGGCAATCGCCGCGCCATCACCGCGTTCCAGGCTTCGAGCGCGTCGAGAGGGCCGGCGACGGTAACGCGCGAGACATGGCAGAACCGGCAGTCCTGCGCCGGCGCGAGCAGCCTTGCGGCGCCCGGAAAACCGGCAGGGGCGGGGAAGGTTGCGGGGAACATCGGCAGCACCTTTCGCAGTTGCGGCAAGCGCCAGCCTGACACAGCGGCGCGGGCGCGCAAAGCCCCTTCCCGGCCCTTGTTTTTACGGCTATACGCCGCCCCATGACCCAGCTCGACCTGATCCGCAATTTCTCCATCGTGGCGCATATCGACCACGGCAAATCCACCCTCGCCGACCGTCTGATCCAGCTGACGGGGACGGTGGCTGCGCGCGACATGAAGGCGCAGATGCTCGACAGCATGGATATCGAGCGCGAGCGTGGCATCACGATCAAGGCGAACACCGTGCGGATCGAATATCCGGCGAAGGACGGCAAGACCTATATCCTGAACCTGATCGACACCCCCGGACATGTCGACTTCGCCTATGAGGTCAGCCGCTCGATGCGCGCGGTCGAGGGGTCTCTGCTCGTCGTCGACGCTTCGCAGGGCGTCGAGGCGCAGACGCTTGCGAACGTCTATCAGGCGATTGATGCCGGCCACGAAATCGTGCCGGTGCTGAACAAGATCGACCTGCCCGCCGCCGATCCCGACGCAGTGAAGGCGAATATCGAGGACGTCATCGGCATCGACGCCTCGGATGCGATTCCGATCTCGGCGAAGACCGGGCTCGGCATCCCCGACGTGCTCGAGGCGATCGTGCACCGCCTGCCCGCGCCGAAGGGCGAGCGCGAGGCGCCGCTCAAGGCGATGCTCGTCGACAGCTGGTATGACCCCTATCTCGGCGTGGTCGTGATGATCCGCGTGATGGATGGCGTGATCCGCAAGGGCGACCGGATCAAGATGATGCAGACCGGCGCGATCTACGGCATCGACAAGCTCGCGGTGCTGAAACCGCAGATGGTCGATATCGCCGAGCTTGGCCCGGGCGAGATCGGCGTCTTCACCGCCTCGATCAAGCAGGTGCGCGACACCCGCGTCGGCGACACCATCACCCACGAAAAGAAGGGCTGCGAGACGCCGCTGCCGGGCTTCAAGCCGGCGCAGCCGGTGGTGTTCTGCGGCCTCTTCCCGGTCGATGCGAACGACTTCGACGCGCTGCGCGACGCGATCGAGAAGCTCGCGCTGAACGACGCCTCCTTCTCCTATGAAATGGAGACCTCGGCGGCGCTGGGCTTTGGTTTCCGCTGCGGCTTCCTGGGGCTTTTGCACCTCGAGGTGATCCGTGACCGGCTGGAGCGCGAATACGATCTCGACCTGATCACGACGGCGCCCTCGGTGGTGTTCAAGCTGCATATGAAGGACGGCGAGGTCCGCGATCTGCACAACCCCGCAGACATGCCCGACCTGACCTATGTCGACCATATCGAGGAGCCGCGGATCAAGGCGACGATCATGGTGCCCGACGAATATCTGGGCGACGTGCTGAAGCTCTGCCAGGATCGTCGCGGCATCCAGCTCGACCTGACCTATGCCGGTTCGCGCGCGATGGTGGTCTATGACCTGCCGCTTTCCGAAGTGGTGTTCGACTTCTACGACCGGCTGAAATCGGTGACCAAGGGCTATGCGAGCTTTGACTATCAGCTGAGCGAGTATCGCGAGGACTTCATGGTCAAGATGTCGATCCTGGTGAACGACGAGCCGGTCGATGCGCTTTCGATCATGGTGCACCGCGACCGCGCCGAAGCGCGGGGCCGCGCGATGGTGGAAAAGCTCAAGGAGCTGATCCCGCGGCACATGTTCAAGATCCCGATCCAGGCGGCGATCGGCGCGCGGGTGATTGCGCGCGAGACGCTCAGCGCGATGCGCAAGGACGTGACGGCGAAGTGCTACGGCGGCGACGCGACGCGCAAGAAGAAGCTGCTCGAGAAGCAGAAGGCCGGCAAGAAGAAGATGCGGCAGTTCGGCAAGGTCGAGATCCCGCAGACGGCGTTCATCGCCGCGCTGAAGATGGATGAGTGAGCACCGACGGGGGCCTTGGCCCCCGGCAAAACGCTCCTGCGGAGCGTTTTGAGGTGCGAACGCCCGAGCAAGCCTGCGAGAGCCAGCCGACCCCGCCTCTGGCGGGGTCAATTCTTTTCAGGGACATGATTCAGCGTCCGGCGCGACCGACACCTTGGGCAAGCGCAGCGGGGACGGAAAAGCCGGTTCGGCCATCGGCAGTCGAGTCACCCGTCTGGACGCCCCTGCGCATGAAAAAGCCCCGGTACGACCGGGGCTCAGGTCATTCGCTGCGAGGGGTTTCCTCACATGTCGCTTTGCGCCTTGCCGGCCTCTCGCGTCACCGCCGCGCCGGCGGCCTGCATGTCTCGGCCCGCGCCCTTGACGGTTTCGCAGGCGGCCAGCGCGCTCAGCGCCAGCATCAGGATCAGGGTCTTGCGCATCTTTCTCTCCATCAAACTCTTCCCGAACGCCTCCGCGCCGATCGGGTTCCTGCGCAGCCTAACCAAGCCTGCGGCCGGACAGAAGCGCTTTGTCGCCAGAGGGTTTCACGGAGGGGAGAGGAGGGCGGCGGGGCGCCGGCCGAGGCCGGGCGCCTCACCCCGCGGTGGCGCGAGATGAGGCGGCGGGGTCGGAGGTGCGCTCAGATCACCAGCAGAGGCACCCCCGATGTCGCGCCCGTTTCCAGCGCATGTTGCGCGGCCGCCGCTTCGGTCAGCGGAAACCGCGGCCCGGGCGCGACCGCGGATGGCCGCTGCAAGGCGCGCAGCACATCCGGTGCGGCGGCTTTGTAGGTTGCGGGGTCGGCCAGATAGGCCATCACGCTGGGGCGGGCGAGGGCGAGGCTGCGCAGGGGGCCGAGGCTGTCCAGCGTGATCGGGCCGGCAGGCCCGCCGGCCTGACCGACGCTTGCGATCATGCCGAATTTCGCGGTGGCGTTCAGCGAGGCCTCGAGGGTCGGGCCGCCGATCCCGTCGATGGTGAACTCCGCCCCCTTGCCGTCGGTCCAGTCGCGCACCGTTTGCGCGATATCGGCATTGCGCCCGACGATGACCCGTTCGGCCCCGTAGCGGCGTGACAGATCGGCCTTCTCCTCGGAGCTTGCCGTCGAGATGACCCGCGCGCCCAGCTGCCGTGCCCAGGGGATGACGAGGCTTGCCAGCCCGCCCGCCCCGGCATGGACGAGAATGGTCGTGCCGTGTTTCACCGGATAGACCCGCTGCAGCAGCATATGCGCGGTGAAGGCCCGCAGCAGGCTGCTGGCGGCGATCTCGGTCGGGAGCGCGTCGGGCAGGGGGATCGCCCGCCATGCCGGCAGCAGCCGCACCTCGGCATAGCCGCCGGGAATGCCCGCATAGGCCACACGCTCGCCGACCGCCAGGCCTTCGACATCCGGGCCGAGCGCTTCGATCACCCCCGCGCCCTCGACCCCCAGAATGGCCGGCATCGGCAGGGGGTAGAGCCCCGTGCGCTGATAGATGTCGATGAAATTCACGCCCGCCCCCAGTTGGCGCAGACGGATTTCTCCCGGACCCGGTTCCCCGGGATCGCGGCGCGTGGCGGAGAGGTTCTCGATGCCTCCCGGCGCGGAAAGTTCGATGGTCAGGCTCATCACAGGCTCCTTGTTGACCGCCGCACTCTCGCAATCGGCTCTGTGATTTGTAATGCGCAAATGATGCATATTATTGTTGCGAAAATCGTACATTTGGTCGGAAGGGGCGTTGCATGGACTGGGAAGATCTCCGGCATTTTCTGGCGGTCGTCGACAGCGGCAGCCTTGCCGGCGCGGCGCAGATTATGGGGACGCAGCGGACGACCGTGTCCCGCCGGATCCGCGCGCTGGAAGACGACAGCGGGCTGGTCCTCTTCGACCGCCGGGGCCGACGGCTGCAGTTGACCGCGGCGGGGCATGACCTCGCGGCGACAGCGCGGCCGATGCGCGATGCCGCCTTGCGGGCGAGCCGGCTGGCGGCGGGGTTGAAGCCCGGCATGCGTGGACGGGTCCGAATCTCCGCCCCGCCCGCGTTGGCGGCGGCGCGTCTGGTGGCGCCGCTTGTCCGGCTGGAGCGCCAATATCCGGAGCTCGAGATCCAGCTCGTCGGCGAGATGCGCGCCGTTTCGCTCAGCCAGGGCGAGGCGGATATCGCCGTCCGTCTGAGCCGGCCCGAAACCGGCGATCTGGCGATCTCGAAACTGGGCGAAATGGTCTTCCAGCTTTATGCGCATGCCGAGTATCTGCGTGACACCCCGGCCTCGGCGTATCGCTATGTCGGTCAGGGGGATGTGCCCTAGGCCCTGCCGCAACAGGTGCTCCTGAACCGGATCGCCCAGGGCAATTTTGCCTTCTATGCCGATGACATCCAGCTCCAGGCGGCGGCGGCTTCGGCGGGGGCGGGCATCGCCGTGCTGCCCGATTTCGTCGCCGAGGATCGTGCGGAGCTTGCCCCGGTTCCCGCGACCGATCCCGTGCTCGTCCGGGAAATCTGGCTGGTCACCCATGCCGAGCAGCGCCATCAGGAGCGCATCCTGCGCGTCACCGAGGCGCTGCGCGCCGCGTTGAAAGGTCGTGGCGCCTGAGTTGGGGCAGGGCTTGGATGGGAAGGGGGGCTGTGGTTGCGGCCCCGCCTCGCGACACCGATGGCGGCCGCATGGCGTCGGGATCCCCGGCGGATCGGCCGGGGCGGCACGACGCGACCCCGCGCCGCCGCAGCCGTGAAGATCTGTCCCGAAACATAAGAGACCAAGGCACCGCAGAGGGTGACGCGGCTGTGTCGGGAAGGGGATGTCGCTGTCTGGAGGATCTGGAGGCGGGTACCGGAATCGAACCGGTCTTCACGGATTTGCAATCCGCTGCGTAACCTCTCCGCCAACCCGCCGCCTCGAGGTCGCTCTCCCCTACCCAATCACGCGCGCGGGCGCAAGTGTCTGTGCAACAGTGCCGATCAATTCCGCCGCCCGGCCCGTTGCCCCGCCCGGTCTTCTGTGGCAAAACCGATCCTAGGATCACCAGACCGAAGAGTTCAGATCATGCAAGATTTCGCCACGCGCCGCATCATGATGGTGGATACCCAGGTCCGCCCCAATGACGTGACGAAATTCCCGATCATCGCCGCCATGCTCGAGGTGCCGCGCGAGGAATTCGTGCCCGCCGCCAAGCGCGAGGCCGCCTATATCGGCGAGAATGTCCCGTTTGCGCCCGGTCGCGTGCTGCTCGAGCCGCGCAGCTTCTCGAAGATGCTCGACGCGCTCAACATCCAGCCGAGCGATCTCGTGCTCGATGTCGGCTGCGGGCTCGGCTATTCGAGCGCGGTGATCGCGCGCATGGCCGAGGCGGTGGTCGCCCTCGAGGAGGCCGATTTCGCGAAACAGGCCGAGGCCGCGCTGGCGCAGGTCGGGGCCGACAATGTCGCCGTGGTCGCCGGCACGCTGACCGCCGGGGAGCCGGCGCATGGCCCCTATGACGTCATCATCGTCGAGGGCGGGGTCGAGGATCTGCCCGCCGCGCTGCTCGATCAGCTCAAGGAAGGCGGCCGGATCGCCGCGATCTTCATGCAGGGCGCGCTCGGCATCGCGCGGATCGGGCGCAAGATCGACGGGCTCGTCGCCTGGCGCGACGCCTTCAACGCCACCGCGCCGGTGCTGCCGGGATTCGCTGCGGCAAAAGAGTTCGTGCTCTGATCGCGCAATCGCGGTATCAGGGACATATCGACGGAATTGAATATGCGGGGCGTATCACAACGGCCCGCATGACCGGGCCGCCGCCAGAAGCGGCTTGCAGCAACCTTGAGGACTGAGGCATGACCCGCAAGATACTGAAACCGCTCCTGCTTGCCTCGGTGGCGAGCCTTGGCCTGATCGGCAGCACGCTTGCCGTTTCCGCCGAAACCCTCGCCGATGCGCTGGTCTCGGCCTATCGCAATTCGCATCTGCTCGAACAGAACCGCGCCACGCTGCGCGCCGCCGACGAAGATGTCGCGCAGGCCGTCTCCGATCTGCGCCCGGTGCTGCAATGGACCGCGAATTACGGCTATACGAAGAACGACGCGACCGCCGCGACCTACAAGGCCGCCGGTCGGACCTATGACCGGCTCACCGCCTACAGCTCGCTCGTCGCTTCGGTGACGCTGTTCGATTTCGGGCGCGGCCGTCTTGCCGTCGACATGAAGAAGGAAGCGGTGCTCTCCACCCGCGAGGGGCTGCGTTCGGTCGAGCAGCAGGTGCTGCTTTCCGCGATCTCCGCCTATACTTCGGTGAAAAGCACCGCGGAGCAGGTCGCGATCAACGAGAATTCGGTGCGCGTGATCGGCGAACAGCTGAAGGCGGCGCAGGATCGCTTCGATGTGGGCGAGGTGACGAAGACCGACGTGTCGCAGGCCGAGGCCTCCCTCGCCGGGGCGCGGGCTTCGCTCGCTGCGGCGCGCGGCAATTACCAGATCGCGCGCGAATCCTACAAGGCGGCGATCGGCCATTATCCGGAGAAGCTCTCGGCGCTGCCGAAGGCGCCGGTGCTGCCGAAAACGCTCGACACCGCGCGCACCACCGCGCTGCGGGCGCATCCCTCGATCAAGCAGGCGCAGCACAGCGTTTCGCTCGCCGAGCTGAGCGTTTCCGCCGCGGTGGCGGAGCGGCTGCCGGAGATCGACGGTTCGGCCAGCTTCACCGTCTATGAGCGCGGCACGAAGAACACCGCGGCCGGGGTCGGCCTGACGCAGACGATCTATGCCGGCGGCAAGCTCTCCTCGGTGCATCGCCAGGCGATCGCCGGGCGGGACCAGGCGAAGGCCGCGCTGCGCGAGGCCGGGGTCGAGGTGTCCGACGCGGTGGCGCAGGCCTGGGCCTCGATCGACGTCTACCGCGCGCAGATCCGCGCCTATGACGAGCAGATCCAGGCCGCCGACATCGCCTACAAGGGCGTGAAGGAAGAGGCGACGCTGGGCGCGCGCACCACGCTCGACGTGCTCGACGCGGAACAGACGCTGCTCGACGCGCGGGCGTCGCGGATCACGGCCGAGGCCGATTTGCAGGTAGGATATTATTCACTACTTTCCGCTATGGGTCTTCTTACGGTAGAAGACCTCAAGCTCGGGATCCCGACCTATGACCCCGCAGGCTATTACAATGCGGTGCAGAAAGCGCCGATCACCAGTGTTCAGGGCAAGAGCCTTGACCGTGTGCTCAGCGCGATCGGCAAGAACTGAGGTTCTTGCACCCCGGAGTGTAGCGCGGTGGGAGTCCCATTCGCTTGGTTGCGGCGCATGTCCTGCAGCGGCGTCTTCTGTATGCAACAGAGGGCTGGACAGAGTCGCAGCCGGATCGCAGGATTGGGGACATGATGTCTGAACCCGGAAAGACCCTTGAGATTGAAGATGTGCTGTCGTCGATCCGCCGGCTCGTGTCGCAGGATACGGCGGTGCCGCGTGCGGCCGGGGCGCCGCATCGCGCCGCAGCGGGGGGCGCGGAGGCGCAATGCCTGGTGCTGACGCCGGCGCTGCGCGTCGAGAGCGAGGAGGGGGCCGAGGAGCTTCCCGCGGTCGAGGCGGCGGAGGAGGCTCCGGAGGCTTTCGACGAGGCGCCCTTCGCGCAGGACGTGCCTGAGACGGCGGAGCCCATCGCGGAAGTCGTTGAATTCTCGACCGAGACGCCTGTGGAAGCCGCAGCGGAGATCGAGGATGCGGCGGAGCCGGAGATGTCCGAGGCGGCGATTCCCGAACCCGAGATGAGCGAGACCGAGGCGCTTCTGCGCGCGGCGGAATCGGCGCTTGCGGAGAGCGGGGCCCTGCTTGACGACGCCGATGCGGCGCTTGGCGAGGCGGTCGAGGAAGAGGATGCCGAGGCCGAGACGCTCGGCGACGAGCTCGCGCGGCTCGAGAGCACGATCGCGGAGATGGAGGCGGCCGTGACCGGAAGCGAGGTCGAGTTCGAGCCCGAGGAGGGCGACCGCTTCGAGGCGGAAGGGGCCGAGCCGCTCGTCGATCTGCCCGAGAATTTCGATGCGGAGGCCTTTGCGGAGGCCGCCGTGCTGAGCGAACCGGAGGCGGCGCCTGCGGTGGATGACGATGCCGAGGCCTTCGCTGCGGAGGAGGAGGCGCTGTCGATGGCGGCGCGTTTCGGCTCGCCCGCGGAGATCGACGAGGCCGAATTCGTCGAGGAGGCGCCCGAGGCGGTGGCCGAAGCTGACGGGGATGCGCCCGGAGAGGTCGATCCCGATCTGCAGGATGCCTCCTGGGCGGGGCAGGACGCCGGCATGGACTGGGCGGAGGCGGCGCTTTCGCTGGCGCAGCCGAAGACCGCGCGGCGGCTGCATCTCTCCGATGCGGAGGAGCCGGCGCATCGCCCGGAGATCCGGCGATCGAGCTACGACGAAATGCGCGCGGAATTCGAGCGTGACAGTGACGACGACGTCGCAGAGGCTGCCGAGGCGCCCTTTGCCGAGCCGCTGATCGACGAGGAGACGCTGCGCGAGATGGTGGCGCAGATGATCCGCGAGGAGCTGCGCGGCACGCTGGGCGAGCGGATCACCTCGAACGTGCGCCGTCTGGTGCGGCGCGAGATCCAGCGCGCGCTGATGGGCCAGGATTTCGACTGAGCGCGGTCGGCGCCGCGTCCCCCCGATGACCTTCTGAAAAAGCAGCGGCGCGCCCGAGGGCGCGCCGTCTGACTTTCGATGCCTGGGGCGGATCAGGCCGCCTCGGCCTCTTCCGCCGCCATCCGGCGCTCGCTTTCCTCCCGCGAGAGCGCGACCGAGGTCCGCACGCCCTTCGAGACGAATTCCATCAGGCCCTTCACCACGCGTTCGTTGGGGTCGATGCCGGCACAGGACAGAACCTCGCGCCCGTCGCGCGAGCGCGCCCAGCGGGCGATCTGTTCGGGTCCGTTGCCATATTTTTTGTCATCGGCAATCGCATCATCGAGAGCAGCGAGCACAACGGCGGCGAACAGCTTGCGCGCCCTTTGCCCTTGCTCATAGTTGAATGCGGAGCCGTCAACGAAATCGCGCATTATTCCGTCCTTTTTTATTGCTCTTGCGTTTCCTGGCGTGGGGGCCATCTAGGGCGCTTGGCCCCCGATTCGATATGGCTCCGAAGGCATGGCTGATATGCGTCGGTGACATGCCTCTCGCGGGCTCCCCACAGGATTTAGGTGCTGTTTGCGGAAACAACCGCGCATATGTAGGCACGCGAAGGGGTGGGTCAAGGCCGGAGCCAAGAAATAAAGGGGTTTGCGGAGGCCCGCGTCGCCCCGCTGTGCCGGCGATCGGGTGCGGCGGAGAGCTTTGCACCCCTTGCAGGACTGCGCCGATCCCCATGATTTCTCTGCATGGCTCGCGCAGAAGTGAACTGGAGAGTCTATTCCGCGAAGAGCCGTGCGGCGCCGGCGTTCAGCGGTCCCTCCAGCCGGTCGAACCGAAGCTGGGCAAGCGCCCGCCCGCCCGATTGCGTGAAGAGCGTGCCGACCGGTTTGCCCTCCGCCTCGATCGGGGTTCCGACCGCTGCGCTCCCCTCGATCCGCAGCCGCATGAGCCCCTTGCGCAGCTCGGTCTTGTGCTTCATCCGCGCCGTGACCTCCTGGCCGACATAGCAGCCCTTGCGGAAATCGACGCCATGCAGCCGCTCAAACCCGGCCTCGAGGATATAGGTCTCGGGCGTCAGCTCGATCCCGGTTTCGGGGATCAGATGCGCGACGCGGATCGCATCCCAATCGCTGCCGTCATCGCCCGAGGCTTCGCCGTAAAGCCGCCAGCCGAGCGCCGGATCGCGCGGATCGGCGATGGCCCCCTCGGGTGCCGCACCAGTGCCGCGGAAGACCTGCAGCGCGGAGGGGGCGATCTGCACATCGGCGCGCAGCCGATACATCATCAGCCGCTTCACCGTCGCCTCGGCGATGCCTTCGTCGATGTCGAGCAGGATCGCCTCGCCCCGCGGGACCAGCAGGAAATCGGCGAGGTATTTCCCCTGCGGCGTCAGCAGCGCGGCATAGACCGGCCCCTCGGAGAGGTGCCGCACGTCGTTGCTGACAAGGCCCTGCAGGAAATGCTCGCGGTCCGTGCCGGTGATCTCGAAAATCTTGCGCATCATCGCCTCCTCGCCCCGATATGGGGCGCATGGCTCACTCGACAAGCTGCATCCGGCACAGGCCGGCATAGGCGCCGCCCTGCGCGATGAGCTCGTCATGCGTGCCCTGTTCCACCACCTGGCCCTCGACGATCACCACGATCTTGTCGGCGTCGCGCACGGTCGAGAGGCGATGCGCGATCACCAGCGTGGTGCGCCCGACCGAGAGCTTGTCGAGCGCCTGCGCCACCTTCGCCTCCGAGGCGGTGTCGAGCGCCGAAGTCGCCTCGTCGAGAAGCAGGATCGGCGCATCGCGCAGCACCGCGCGGGCGATGGCGACGCGCTGGCGCTGCCCGCCCGAAAGCGCGGAGCCACGCGGCCCCGCCGGTGTGTCGAGGCCGAGCGGCATCGCCTCGGTGAATTCGGTGACATGGGCGGTGTCGAGCGCGCGGGCGAGATCGGCCTCGGGCACATCGGCGCGGCCGAGCAGAACGTTCTCGCGGATCGTCTCGTCGAAGAGCGCGGCATCCTGCGTGACGACCGAGAAGAGGTCGCGCAGCGCGCCGAGATCGAGCGCAGTGACCGGCACGCCGCCCACCGCGATCAGCCCGCTGTCGGGGTCGATGAGCCGGGTGAGCAGGTTGAAGACGCTCGACTTTCCCGCGCCGGAGGGGCCGACGAGGGCGGTGGTCTTGCCCGCCTCGGCGGTGAAGCTGAGCCCGCGCAGCACCGGTTTCGCGCCATAGCTGAGCCGCACGTCATGCAGCTCGATCGCGGTCGTCGCGGGAACCGGCAGCGGTGCGGCGGGGGAGGTGATCGCCGGGCGGATGTCGAAGACGCGGTAAAGCCGCTCGAGGCTGGCCGCCGCGGTCTGCCAGGTGCCGGCAAGGCCGCCGAGCCGGCGCAGCGGCTGGAAGGCGAGCGCCATCGCGGTGAAGAAGGACATGAATTCGCCCACCGTGCGCTTGCCCTCGACGATCTCGGGCGCGCCAAGGAGCAGCACCGCGAAGAAGCCGAAGCCGGTGACCACGTCGATCAGCGCCGGGATCATCGACTGCGACACCGCCATCTTCACCATCGCGCGGCGGATGAAGGCGACGAGCTTCTCGAACCGCCCGATCTGATAGTCTTCCATCCGGTTCAGCTTCACCGCGGCGATGCCGTGGAACACCTCGTCGAGCCGGGTCGCGCGCTGGCTCGCCTGGGCGCGCATCTGCCGCGTCTTCTTGCGGATGTAGCGCTGCGCCATGCCGGTGGGCAGGATCAGGAGCGGCGCGCCGATCAGCGCGGCAAGCGTCCAGCGCGGGTCGATCGAGATCGCCACGCCGAAAAGCGAAATGAGCGCGATCGCGTCGCGCCCGGCGCCGGTGATGAAGGTCGTCCAGACGCCCTGCACGGCCAGCGTGTCGCCCTGCACCCGCTCGATCAGCGCGCCGGGCGGGTTCTCCTGGAAGAAGCTCTGGTCGAGGGTGAGGATATGGCGCACCAGATCGACCTGCATGTCGGAGGAGGAGCGCTGCGACACGTCGGAAAGCAGCGCGCGGGAGCCGACCGAGGTCACCGCGCGGATCAGGAAAAGGCCGAAGATCGCGCCGCCGACGAGCGGGATCATGCCGGAATGGCCGCCGCGGAACACCTTGTCGAAGAGCGGTTCGAGCATCGCGCTCAGCGCGCCGAGCGTCGAGCCCTCGATCACCATCAGCACCATCGCGGCCGCCATCTTCGGCCAGTGCCGGCGCAGGTAGCTGCGCCACATCCGGCCGAAGAGTTCGCGCGATCCATAGGGTGTTTCGGGGGACTCGGGCACGCGGACCTCGGCTTTGGCGCCTCGTGGCGCGGTTCCTGCCGATCTAGCGCGAATGCGCCCGCCCGGCAAGCAAGCCCGGTTTGTGCCCGATACATCCGCGGCGTTGACCCTCCGGGCGCGGTTCATTACCCCGGACGGGTATCTTCCGCAGGAGTGAACCATGAGCCTCGCGCACGGCCGTCCCTATCTCGCCATTCCCGGCCCCTCGGCGATGCCGGACCGGGTGCTTGCCGCGATGCACCGGGCCGCGCCGAACATCTACGAGGGCGACATCGTCGACATGACGAACCGGATCGTCACCGACCTGCGCCGCGTCGCGCTCTCGACCGCGCATGTCGCGATCTACATCGGCAATGGCCACGGCACCTGGGAGGCGGCGATCGCGAACCTGTTCTCGCGCGGCGACAAGGCGCTTTCGCTGGCGACCGGGCGGTTCGGCGTGAACTGGGCGGGGCATGCGCGGGCGATGGGGATCGGGGTCGAGATGATCGACTTCGGGCTGAAGGCGCCGGTCGATCCCGCCCGCGTCGAGGCGGCGCTGCGCGCCGATCGAGGCCATGAGATCAAGGTCGTGCTGCTCACCCATCTCGACACCGCGACCTCGATTTTGAACGACGTCGCCGCGGTGCGCGCGGCGATCGACGCGGCGGGGCATCCGGCGCTGCTCGCCGTCGATTGCATCGCCTCGCTCGGCTGCGACGAGTTCCGCTTCGACGACTGGGGCGTCGACGTGATGGTCGCGGCCAGCCAGAAGGGGCTGATGGTGCCGCCGGGTCTCGGCTTCGTCTGGTTCTCCGACAAGGCACTGGCGGCGACCAAGGGCGCCGATCTGCGCACGCCCTATTGGGACTGGACGCCGCGCGCCTTCCCGCAGTTCTACTACGAGCATTTCGCCGGCACCGCGCCGACGCATCACCTCTTCGGGCTCGCCGAGTCGCTGCCGATGATCCTCGACGAGGAGGGGCTGCCCGCGGTCTGGAAGCGCCACGAGGTGCTTTCGCGCGCGGTCTGGGCGGCCTTCGACACCTGGGGGCAGGGCGGCGACATCGAACTCAACGTGGTGAACCCTGACTGGCGCGGCCATTCGGTCACCGCGGCGCGGATCGGTGGCGGCGGCGCGACGGCGCTGCGGCGCTGGTGCGAGGCGGAGGCGGGGGTGACGCTCGGCATCGGGCTTGGCATGGCCGAGCTTGGCGCGCCCGAGGGCGACGATTTCCTGCGCGTCGCCCATATGGGCCATGTCAACGCGCATATGACGCTCGGCGTGCTCGCGGTGATGGAAGCCGGGATGCAGGCGCTCGAGATCCCGCATGCGCGCGGCGGGCTTGCCGCGGCGGCGGCGGTCTGCGCCGGCAAATAGGCGGTTTGTGCGGGCGACGCGGCAGGGGAAGACCGCGCCGCCCGACATCCTCCGGCCGAAGGGGCGACAGCCGGAGGGGGAGAGCAAAGGCTTACTGGTTGCCGTGTTTCTCGAGCCAGCCGACCATCCAGTCGAGATCGGCCTGCTGCTGTTCGATCATCTTCTCGGCCATCATCCGGACCTCCGGATCGTCGCCATAGTCGCGCGCGACCTTGGCCATTTCGACCGTGCCCTCATGGCTCGGGATCATCGCATGCACGAAATCCAGGTCGGCATCACCGGTATAGGGCGTCGCGGCGGCGTCGCGCAGCTTCGCGCTCGCCATCATGAAGGCGGCGGTGGAGGGGGCGGCATCGGCGGTCGCTGTGGCCGCGGCGGGGGTGAAGCCCTGCGCGGCATTGGTTTCCTGCGCATAGGCGCCAAAGGCGAGGGCGAAGGCGATGGGGCTGAGCATCGCGATGCGTCGGGTGCGGTTGATTCTGCTCATCTGCGTCTCCTGTTCCCGGTGAGGGGAAGGTGCGCTTCGAGACGGGCTGCGGCAAATCACCACTGAGAGAGGCTTTTGTGAGCGGCGGCACCCCGCCGCCCACCACGACTCAGGCCTTGTCGGCGAGCGCCTTGCACCAGGCTTCCATCTCCTTCGTCGCCATTTCCATCGGCGGTTCGAGGAAGGTGATGTGGAAGGCCTCGCCCGTATCGGCCACGCCGATCGCGCGCGGCCGCACCGCGAGCACCGCGGCATTGGGCAGCATCATGCCAAAGCAGAAGACGATGTTCTTCGCATCCTTGATCGTGTCGGCGATGGTGCCGCCGATCGCCTGCGTATGCGCGTAATGGTCGAAGGTGGCGATATAGGCGACCTTCGGATGGGCGTCGATCTTCGCCTTCAGCGCGGCGATGATGTCGTCGACCGTGGCGCAGGAGGTCTCCGCCTTCGGCAGGGTGAGGTCGTAGACCGGGTATTTCTCCATCAGCAGGGACTGGCGCATCGGGATATCCTTTCTCTGGAATGTATCTTTTCCAGAGACCCGAGTGCCCCGCCCGGCGCTGGGGGTCAACGTGACGGCAGGTCGCGGGCGCGCGCGAGTGCGCCGGGCAGCGCGGCTGCGAAGGCTTCCATCTCCGCCTCGGGCCCGCAGGAGACGCGGATGCAGCGGTCGAGCGGCGCGACGCCCGGCATCCGCACGAAGATATCGGCCGCGGTCAGTTCCTCGAGCACGCGCCGCGCGAAGGCGCCGTCGCGCCCGCAGTCGATCGCGACGAAATTGGTGGCGGAGGGCAGGGGGGTGAGCCCGTTCGCCCGCGCGATGGCGCCGATGCGATCACGCGCGGCGCCGACGAGGCGGCGCATATAGGCCTGCCAGGTGGTGTCGGAAAGCGCGGCGAGCGCGCCGGCCTGGGAAATCCGGCACATGCCGAAATGGTTGCGGATCTTGTCGAAGGCCTGGATCAGCGGCGCCGCCCCGATCGCATAGCCCACGCGCGCGCCGGCCAGCCCATGCGCCTTGGAAAAGGTGCGCATCCGGATCACCCGCGGATCGTCCGCGTCGATCGGCGCCGCGGTGCCCTCGGGCGCGAGCTCGACATAGGCTTCGTCGACGATGAGCAGGCTGCCCTCGGGTACGCGCTCGACCATCGCCGCGATCGTGGTGCCGGGGTGATGCGAGGCCATCGGATTGTCGGGGTTGGCGATATAGATCAGCTTCGGCGCGACCTCGGCGGCCTTCGCCAGCAGCGCCTCGGGGTCTTCGGCATCGCCCGCATAGGGCACCTTGTGCAGCACGCCGCCATAGCCCGCGACGTGGAAATTGAAGGTCGGATAGGCGCCCTCCGAGGTCACGACCTCATCGCCGGGCTCGATCACGAGCCGGCAGAGATAGCCCAGGAGCCCGTCGATCCCCTCGCCCACCACGATGTTTTCCGGCCGGCAGTGATGCTGCGCGGCGAGCGCCGCCTTCAGGTCGTGGTTCTCCGGATCGCCGTATTTCCACGCCTCGCCGGCCGCCGCCGCCATCGCGGCGATCGCGCGCGGCGAGGGGCCGAAGCCGTTCTCGTTCGCGCCGAGCCGCGCGGCGAAGGCATGGCCAAGGCGGCGCTCCTGCGTTTCGGGCCCGACGAAGGGCACGGTGGCGGGAAGGCTCTCGATCAGGGGGGTGAAACGCGGTCCAGTCATGGCGATTGGCTACGGGCAAACGCGATTTCGGGCAAGAAGATTTCGTTGCGTCATGGGCGTGGCGTCAGCACTCGCGCGGGGGCGCGGCGCTGCTAGGGTGGCGGCAAAGAGGAGGAGACCATGGCCCAGATCGAGATTACCTGGCACGGCAGGGTGGCCGAGCTTGCCCTTGCCCGGCCCGAGAAGATGAACGCCGTTTCGATGGAGATGATCGCCGAGGTGATCGCCGCGGCGGACATGCTGGCGGCGCGCGACGACCTGCGCGCGGTGGTGCTGAGCGGGCAGGGGCGCGCCTTTTGCGCCGGGCTCGACGTCGCGAATTTCGCGGCGCTCGCGATGGGCGACCCCGAGGCGCTGATCATGCCGCGCGAGCATGGCGCGGCGAACCGGTTCCAGCAGTTCTCCCTTGCCTGGCGCGCGCTGCCGGTGCCGGTGATCGCGGCGCTGCACGGCGTGGCCTTCGGCGCGGGGCTGCAACTCGCCGCCGGGGCCGATCTGCGCGTCGCCGCCCCCGGCACGCGGCTTTCGGTGATGGAGATGAAATGGGGCCTCGTGCCTGACATGGGGGGGATGGTGACGCTGCCCGAACTGATCCGCGCCGATCAGCTGCGCCGGCTGACCTACAGCGCCGAGGAGATCGCGGCGGAGGAGGCGCAGCGCATCGGTCTGGTGACCGAGATCGCAGAGGATCCCCGTGCCCGGGCGCTTGATCTTGCGCAGGCGATCGCCGGCCGCTCCCCCTCCGCGATCCGCGCCGCGAAACGGCTGGTGACCCGGGCCTATACCGCGCCCGAGGCCGAGGTGCTGCTGACCGAGAGCCGCGAGCAGACCGATCTGATCGGCAAGCCCGACCAGATGGCAGTGATCGCGGCCAATATGGCTGGCCGTGCGCCCGATTTCGGCTGAGGATTTTCGAGTATTTGGGCCAAGAAAAAGCCCCGACTTCTATAGAGGTCAAATATCCCCCGCGGAGCGTCCGCGCTCAACAGAAAGGCCCGGGATCGCCCCCGGGCCTCGTTTCCAAAGTGCTCAAATATCCCCGCCGGAGGCTTCCCCGGCCGGGCTCAGCCGAGCTCGGCCAGACGTTTCACCGCCGCCGCGACCTTCGCCGCCTCGTCCTCGCGCGCGGCCAGGTTGTCGCGGCTTTCCTCGATCACCTCTTCCGAGGCATTGGCGAGGAATTTCGGATTGTCGAGCTTGGCCTTCAGCCCCGCGGCTTCCTTCTGCAGCTTGGCGAGCGATTTCTCGAGACGCGCCTTCTCCGCCTTGACATCGATCACCCCTTCGAGCGGCAGCCCGAAGAGCGCGCCGGCGACCGGGATCGAGATCGCGCCTTTCGGCACCGCGGTTTCGGTCACGCTGTCGATCCGCGCAAGGCGCAGGATCAGCGCCTCGTTCCCCGCGATCGCGGCACGCGCGGCGCCGTCGGCCTCGGCGAGCACCATCGGCAGTTTCAGCCCCACCGGCACACCCATCTGCGTGCGCGCCGAGCGGATCGTCTCGATCAGATCAATGACCCAGTTCATCTCGCGGTCGGCCTCGGCGTCGATCAGTTCCGCGCCATAGCTCGGCCAGTCGGCATGCACGAGCATCTTCGCGCGGCCGCCCTCGGGCGCGGTGAGCCCCCAGAGCTCCTCGGTGATGAAGGGCATGATCGGGTGCAGCAGGATATAGCACTGATCGAGCACCCAGCGCATCGTCGCGCGGGTTTCCTCCGCCTCCGGCCCATCGAAGAGGGGCTTCGCGAATTCGACATACCAGTCGCAGACCTTGCCCCAGACAAAACCATACAGCGCCAGCGCCGCCTCGTTGAAACGATAGCTGCCAAAGGCCGCATCCACCGCGGCAAGGGTCTTCGCCGTCTCGCCGATGATCCACTTGTTCACGGTATGCGTGGGCGTCGGCATCGCGCCCGCCGGCCCCTCGAACACGCCGTTCATTTCGGCAAAGCGCGTGGCGTTCCAGATCTTCGTGCCGAAGTTGCGATAGCCCGCGATCCGGTCCTTCGAGAGCTTCAGCACGCCACCGATCGCCGCCATCGAGGTATTGGTGAAACGCAGCGCGTCGGCGCCGAATTCGTCGATGATCTCCAGCGGGTCGATCACGTTGCCCGTGGTCTTCGACATCTTCTTGCCCTTCTCGTCGCGCACGAGCTGGTGCAGGTAGACGGTGTGGAAGGGCACCTGGTCGACGACGGCCAGCTGCATCATCATCATCCGGGCGACCCAGAAGAAGAGGATGTCAAAGCCGGTGACGAGCACATCGGTCGGGAAATATTTCGAGGTGCTCTCGTCCCAGTTCGGCCAGCCGAGCGTGCCGATCGGCCAGAGGCCCGAGGAGAACCAGGTGTCGAGCACGTCGGGATCGCGGAAGATCGGCATGCGCTTCGGACTAAAGAGCGTCTTGACCTCATCTTCCGAGGCGGCCTCGATCACCTCGATCCCGTCCGAGAACGTGGCATAATAGGCCTCGGCCTGTTCCTTGGCCGCCGCGAAGCTGGGCGCACAGAACACGGCATATTCCCCGTGATTGTGCTTCGCCATCAAGGCGATGCGCTCCGGGTTCGGAACGATACCGTCGCAGCGCTGCTTCGGCCCATACCACACCGGGATCTGGTGTCCCCACCAGAGCTGGCGCGAGATGCACCAGGGCTCGATGTTTTCCAGCCAGTGGTAATAGGTCTTCTCGCCCGCCTCGGGCATGATGACGGTGTCGCCGTTGCGCACGGCGTCGAGCGCCTTGCCGACGATCTTTTCCGCGTCAACATACCACTGGTCGGTCAGCATCGGCTCGATCACCACCTTCGAGCGATCGCCGAAGGGCTGCATGATCGGCTTCGCCTCGACCAGCGGCACGAGGGTCTGCGGCTCGTCGCGCTCGTCGCCGCCTTCCTCGCTTTCGACCGGGGCCTTCGCGGCGGCCTTGCCAAGGCGCGGATCGTTTTCCGGCACCATCACGGCAAGCCCCTCGCGGGTGATCGCCTCAACAACCGCCTTGCGCGCCTCGAACCGGTCGAGACCGCGCAGCTCCTCGGGCACGAGGTTCAGCGTGTCGACCTCGGCCTCGGTGAACGCCGCGCCCTTCGAGATCTCCATCGCGCGGGTGGCGCAGGTGTTGTAGCTCGCGCCATCGGCACGCATCGCGCCCTTGGTGTCGAGCAGGCGATACATCGGCAGACCCGCGCGTTTCGCCACCTGATAGTCGTTGAAATCATGCGCGCCGGTGATCTTCACCGCGCCCGAGCCGAAGGTCGGATCGGGGTATTCGTCGGTGATGATCGGGATCAGGCGGCGGTGTTCCTTCGGCCCCACCGGGATCTCGCAGAGCATGCCGACGATCGGCGCGTAACGCTCGTCCGAGGGATGCACCGCCACCGCGCCGTCGCCCAGCATCGTCTCGGGGCGCGTCGTGGCGATCGAGATGTA
Organism: Paenirhodobacter sp.; assembly: GCF_050177655.1. Lineage (NCBI taxonomy): Bacteria > Pseudomonadati > Pseudomonadota > Alphaproteobacteria > Rhodobacterales > Paenirhodobacter > Paenirhodobacter sp. The sequence goes on along the minus strand of NZ_JBFXGV010000002.1, from coordinate 98,153 downwards.
ATCGCGTTCCTCGGTGAAGAGGACGTTCCCCTCTTCGTCCTTCTCGACATAGGTATAGGTCGCCCCGCCCGCGAGCGGGTATTTGAAGTGCCACATATGACCCGCGACCTCGATATTCTCGACCTCGAGGTCGGAGATCGCGGTCTCGAAATGGGGGTCCCAGTTCACCAGCCGCTTGCCGCGGTAGATCAGGCCCTTGTTGTACATCTCCACGAAGACCTTGATCACGGCATCGTGGAAATTGCCCTCCTCGCCCGCCGGCGCGCCCGGGGCGCCCGACATGGTGAAGGCGTTGCGCGACCAGTCGCAGGACGAGCCCAGCCGCTTCAGCTGGTTGATGATGGTCGAGCCGTATTTGCCCTTCCACTCCCAGACCTTTTCGAGGAAGGCCTCGCGGCCAAGGTCCGTGCGCTTCGGCTGGCCGGTCTTGGCCAGTTCCTTCTCCACCATCAGCTGAGTGGCGATGCCGGCGTGATCCTGCCCGGGCTGCCAGAGCGTGTCGAAGCCGCGCATCCGGTGCCAGCGGATCAGGATGTCCTGGATCGTGTTGTTGAAGGCATGGCCGACATGGAGCGCGCCGGTGACGTTGGGCGGCGGGATCATGATGCAGAAGGTTTCCGGGCGGGAGGCATTGGCGCCGGCCTTGAAGGCGCCGGCCTCTTCCCATTTCGCATAGATCCGCGGCTCGGCTTCGCGCGCGTCGAACTTGGTTTCCATCGTCATCGGTCTGATCCTTTCGGGCTTGACGCTCTTTAGCGTGCAGGCCCTGCAAGGAAAAGCCTTTGCCGCAGACTGCTCAGGGTTTCGGGCCGACCACGGCGAAATGCGCGCCCTGCGGATCGCAGAGCACGGCAATCAGCGCGGGGCCGGTCACCTCCTGCGGGCCGAATTTGAGCAGAGCACCGCGCGCGGTGGCGGTCGCGATCGTGGCGGCCACATCCGCGACGCCGAAATAGGGCAGCCAATGCGGCATCGGTGCGGGGCCAAGGCCCATCATGCCGCCGATCTGCGCCGCCCCGTGGGCAAAGATGTGGTAGCCGCCCATCTCCCCCATCGGCATGACGCGATCCTCGGTCCAGCCGAAGAGCGTGCCGTAAAAGCCGAGCGCCGCGCCCGGATCGGTGCTCATCAGCTCGATCCAGTTGCCGTGGCCATTGCGGCCCTGTTCGAAGGCGCCGCGTTCGGGCGGGTTTTCCATCGGCGCCGGCTGCAGGATGCCGAAGCGCGCCCCCTGCGGATCGGCGAGCACGGCGAAACGCCCGGTGCCGGGGATGTCGGCGGGGGCCTTCAGCACCTTGCCGCCCTCGGCCTCGGCGCGGGCGGCGGTGGCGTCGCAATCGTCGACGGCGAGGTAGATCTTCCAGTTCGGCGGCACGCCGGGCTGCACCATCGCCAGCGGGATCATCCCCGCGACCATGTCATTGCCGCAGGCGGCGAGGCGATAGTCGAAGGCGGAAAGCGCGCTCACGCCCACCACCCAGCCGAAAAGGGCGCCGTAGAACTCCGCCGCCGCGTCGAGATTTCCGGTCGACAGTTCGAACCAGCAGGGATTGCCGTGCCAGGACGTGGAAATTTCCTCCGCATCGGGGGCATTCTATCACGTTTCCCCTAGGGAAACAGGAGGGGTCACACCGCCCGGTCGAGTTTCGTCGAGAGGTGGATCAGGCTTTCGGAGCTTTTCACCCCCTGCATCTCGCCGATCTGGTCGAGCACATTGTCGAGCTGCGTCGTCGAATTGGCGGCGACCTGCAGCAGAATGTCGACGCGCCCCGAGGTGGTCGAGATCCGCTCGACCTCGGGGATCGCCTTCAGCCGGGTCAGGATCGCGGCCTGCGCGCGCGGCTCGATCGTGAGCAGCACGGTGGTGCGCAGCCGCCCGGCCCGCGCCGCCTCGCCCAGCTTGACGGTATAGCCCGCGATCACGCCCGAGGTCTCCAGCCGCTCGAGCCGGGCCTGGATCGTCGAGCGCGCGACCTTCAGCCGCCGCGCCAGCACCGCCACCGACATCCGGGCGTCGCCCGAAAGCAGCCCGAGGATCGCCGTATCGAGCTCATCCATCGTCTCACCTGCAATTTGACCGGTTGTTTCGTCATTGTAACGACAATGCGCCACAAATCTACTCTTTTGATCGGTGAAAACGTGCCCCATTTAGCGCAAACTGAAAAGACGGGAAAAGGGCGGCTCATACGCACCTGGCCCGGGTATGGTTGAAACGCGCAAGCGTCTCCCGACCCGTCAAGCCGGGGCAAGAGGTGGCTGCATTCTGTTGGCGAGGGAGAAGCCGATGGGACTGTCGAAGACTATCTGGGCGCAACCGTCCGAAATCATCCGTCACAAGCGGCCCGAGAACCCGGTGCTGGTGTTCTCGCCGGCCGCGTTGCAGGCCTCGGCGCGCCGCTTCGTCAAGGGTTTTCCGGGGCTTGTCACCTTCGCGGTGAAGTCGAACCCCGAGGAGATGGTGATCCAGAACCTCGTCGCCGCGGGGATCCGCGGCTTCGACGTCGCCTCGCCTTTCGAGATCGACCTCGTGCGGCGCCTCGCCCCGGGGGCGGCGCTGCATTACCACAACCCGGTGCGCGCCCGCGCCGAGATCGCCCATGCGGTGAAGGCGGGGGTGAAGAGCTGGTCGGTGGATTCGCGCTCCGAACTGGAAAAGCTGATCGAGATGGTGCCCGCCGAGGGCTGCGAGATCTCGGTGCGTTTCAAGCTGCCGGTGGCCGGGGCGGCCTATGACTTCGGCGCGAAATTCGGCGCCTCGGCGGAGCTGGCCGCCGTGCTGCTGCGCCGCGTGGCGGAGGCGGGGTTCACCCCCTCGCTCACCTTCCACCCGGGCACGCAATGCACCGATCCGGAGGCCTGGGGCGCCTATATCCGCACCGCCGCACAGATCTGCGCCGAGGCCGGCGTGACCGCCGCGCGGCTCAATGTCGGCGGCGGCTTTCCGAGCCATCGCCGCGCCGGTGCCGCCCCCGCGCTCGAGGAGATCTTCGCGCTGATCGACCGCGTCGCGACCGAGGCCTTCGGCGCCGCCCGCCCGCAGCTTGTCTGCGAGCCGGGGCGCGGCCTCGTCGGCGATGCTTTCGCGCTCGTCACCCGGGTGAAGGCGCTGCGCGACGAGAGCCACGTTTTCCTCAACGACGGGGTCTATGGCACGCTGGCGGAGATGCCGCTGATCGGCGCGATCGACCGGATCGAGGCGGTCTCGCCCGAGGGGATCGCCCGCACGGGTGCGCCGGTCGGGCGTGTGGTCTTCGGCCCGACCTGTGATTCGGTCGACCGGATGCCGGGGGAGGTGGCGCTGCCCGGCGATCTCGCCGAGGGCGATTTCCTCGTGATCCAGGGCATGGGCGCCTATTCCGCGGCGACCAACACGCGCTTCAACGGCTTTGGTTCGCTGGAGATCATGACGGCGCTCGCGCTCAAGGGCTGAGCAGGGGCGGCGCCTGACGCCGCGGCGCCGGGCGATTTCACGCAAAGGTCAATGAACGTTAACGAACCTTGCCCTATCCTTGGGGCAAGGTTTTTTCAGCATCGGGGGGATGCAGTGCGCGGCCTGTTCGAAAGGCTTCTGTCGGCGATCAGGCGCCGGTTCCGCCCGCCGGTGGAACAGGTGCCGGTGGCTGCCGGGCGCGGGCCGGTCGACCATGTGATCCTGCTCGACGGCACGATGGGCGCGCTCGACGAGGCGCGGCTGACCTCGATCGGCATCCTCTATCGCTACCTGCGCCGGCGGGTGCCGCGCGCCTCGCTCTATTACGGGCAGGGGCTGCAATATCGCGAATGGCGCGATCTGCGCGACGTCTGGCTGGGCTGGGGCGTCGATGCGCAGATCCTGCGCGCCTATGGCTGGCTTGCGATGCGCTACCGGCCGGGGGACCGGATCTTTCTGATCGGCTATTCGCGGGGCGCCTTTGCCGCGCGTTCGCTCGCCGGGCTGATCGACCGGGTGGGCCTTCTGCGGCCGGAGGAGGCGACGGAGCGCAACGTCACCCTCGCCTGGCGCCATTACGAGGGGGAGGCCTCGCCCGTCGCCTTTCGCCACGCGCATTGCCATGCCGAGGTGACGATCGAGATGGTCGGCGCCTTCGACACCGTCGCCGCGCTCGGCTTCCGCTGGCCCTTCCTGTGGATGTTCCTACCGCGCCGCTACCGGTTCCACGACCATCGCCTCGGCCCCTCGGTGCGCCACGGGGTGCAGGCGCTGGCGCTGCACGAGACGCGCTCGGTGCTCGAACCGCTGGTCTGGGCGAGCGGCGAAAGCGACGCCACGCGCATCGAGCAGGTCTGGTTCCGCGGCTGTCACGCCGATATCGGCGGCCAGCTTTCCGGGGCGGAGGCGGCGCGCCCGCTCGCCAACATTCCGCTGGCCTGGATGCTGGGGCGGGCGGAGGCGGTGGGCCTCGCGCTGCCGGCGGATTGGCGCACCGATTTCCCGATCGACGCGGAGGCGCCCTCGGTCGGCTCCTGGCATGGCTGGGGGCGGCTTTTCCTGCTGCGCGCGCCGCGCGTCGTCGGCCGCGACCCGTCGGAGCGGATCCACGAGACCGCCTTCGTCGCCGGGCGCGAATGGTGGCTCACGATCCGGCCCTGGCTTGCCAATCGCGCGCCGCAGATCCTGCGGTTGCGGCGCGCGGGCGGCTCAGACCGCCTCGCCCATGACGAAGCAGGTGGCGGTGCCGAGCGCGTAGAGCCGCCCGTCGGCCGCGCCGCGGATCTCGCCGCGCGCGATCCCGGTTGAGCGCCCGAGATGTTCGAGCCGCCCGGTGCCGATCACCTCGGCGCCGATCGGGATCGCGCGCAGCAGGTTGACCTTGTATTCGAGCGTCGTCTGGAACTGCCCGCGCGGCAGGCCGGTGATCACCGCGCAGGTCAGGCAGGTGTCGAGCACGGCGCCGTACCAGCCGCCATGCACGCCGCCGAAAGCGTTGGAATGACGGAATTCCGGCGTGCCGCGGACCTCGGCGAGCCCCTCCTCGACATGGCTCAGCCGGTAGTTCATCTCGCGCGCGAGCGCCATCGTCGGCACCTCGCCAGCGACCACCTTCTGCATGAAGGCAAGCCCGGTCATCTCCCGCAGCGCTGCGAGCGGCAGGAAATCCCCGGGGTTTTCGGCATATTTCGGTTCGGTCATCGGCGTCTCCCTTTGCGCGGGAGCCTAACGTGACGGCAGACAGCGAAAAGGGGGCCGAGGCCCCCTTGCGCTCATTCCGTTACGTCACTTTCAGGCGACGTTCTCGAGCGTCACATCCGGGGTGACGCCCAGCGCGTGGCAGACGTCGCGGGTCATCTGCGGCCGGTTGAGCGTGTAGAAATGCAGATCCTCGACCCCGCCCGCGATCAGATTGTCGCAAAGCTCGGTGCAAAGCGCGGTGGCGAGCAGGCTCTCGCGCCCGTCGCGGATCGCGGCCTCGAAGGCCTCCTCGACCCAGGCGGGAATCGAGGTGCCGCAGCGCTGGGCGAAGGCCTTCGCGCCCTTCCACGACTGGATCGGCAGGATGCCGGGGATGATCTTCGCGGTGATCCCTTCCTTCACGCAGGCGTCGCGGAAGCGGAAGAAGGTCTCCGCCTCGAAGAAGAACTGGGTGATCGCCGAGGTGGCGCCCGCCTCCGTCTTGCGCTTGAGCCAGCGCACGTCGGCGAGCGCATCGGCGGCCTCCGGATGCGGTTCGGGATAGGCGCCGCAGCGGATGGTGAAGCGGCCATCCTGCGCCAGCGCCTCGATCAGCTCGACCGAGCTGGCGAAACCGTCGACGGCGGGGGTGAATTTGCCATGACCCTTCGGCGGATCGCCGCGCAGCGCGACGATCTCGGTCACGCCGGCCTCGGCATAGGAGTTCACGATCTCCAGCGTCTCGGCCTTTGTCGCCTCGACGCAGGTCAGATGCGCGGCGACGTTGAGGCCGTAGTTCTTGTGGATCGTCGCCACTGCCTCATGCGTGAGCTTGCGGGTGGTGCCGCCGGCGCCATAGGTCACGGAAACGAATTCGGGTTTCAGCGGCGCGAGCTGCTGCGCCGTCTCCCAAAGCCGGAACGAGGCGTCGAGCGTCTGCGGCGGGAAGAACTCGAAACTGATCTTCGGCGTGGTCATGGCGGCATCCTTTCGTTGGCCCCCTTGTGCCAGATTCGCGGATGTGAGACAAACTCATAATCTTCAAGAAGTTTATGAGTTCTTCCTCAAGATGCACCTCGAGTTCCGGCACCTCCGAACGATCAAGGCGATCCACGATGCGGGCGGACTCGCCCGTGCGGCCGACATCCTTCATATCACGCAATCGGCGCTTTCGCATCAGGTGAAGGGGATCGAGGATCAGGCCGGGGTCGAGCTTTTCGTGCGCCGTTCGAAGCCCTTGCGGCTTTCGGCGGCGGGGATGAAGCTTTTGCGCCTCGCCGAACGGATCCTGCCCGAGGTCGAGGCCACCGAGGCGGAATTCGCCGCGCTGCGCGAAGGGCGCGCCGGGCGGCTGCATATCGCGATCGAATGCCACGCCTGTTTCGACTGGCTCTTTCCGGTGCTCGAACAGTTCCGCCGCGCCTGGCCCGAGATCGACATCGACATCCGCCCGGGCCTCGCCTTCACCGCGCTGGCCGCGCTCGCGCGTGAGGAGGTGGACCTCGTGATCTCCTCCGACCCGGAAAAGCTCGAGGGGATCACCTTCAACCCGCTCTTCGACTACGCGCCGACCTTCATCGCCGCCTCGACCTCGCCGCTCGCCGCGAAGCCCTTCGTCGTGGCGGAGGATTTCGCCGATCAGACGCTGATCACCTATCCGGTCGATCGCGCGCGGTCGGACGTTTTCTCGATGCTGCTCACCCCCGCGCATGTCGAGCCGAAGGCGCATCGTCAGGTGGAGCTGACCGCGGTGATCCTGATGCTCGTCGCGGCGGGGCGCGGGGTTTCGGTGCTGCCCGACTGGGTGCTGCGCGAGGTGAAATATCAGCCCGACTACATCACCCGCCCGGTGACGGAGGGGGGGCTGACGAAACGCCTCTACGCCGCGACGCGGGAGGAGGATGTGACCGAGCCCTTCATGGCGCATTTCCTGCGTCTGGCGCGGAGCGAGCCGGTGAAGCTGCAGCGCGCGTGATGTAACCGTCACAATTGCGCGCGTGACGCGGGGGCGGCTGTGCGGTGTAATCGCCGTCTTGCCCTACAGGATAGTCCGATGACCGCCATCCCGCAGCCCGCCCGCACGGCCTCCGCGACCGTTTTCCCGATCCTGATCGCGATCTCGGCCTGCCACATGATGAACGACGTGATGCAGTCGATGCTCTCGTCGATCTATCCGATCCTGCGCGACCATTTCGCGCTCGATTACTGGCAGATCGGGCTGATGACGCTGGCGTTTCAGGGCACCGCCTCGCTCCTGCAGCCGCTGATCGGGATTTACACCGATGCGAAGCCGCTACCCTGGTCGCTGCCGCTCGCCTCGGTCTCGACCTTCTTCGGCGTGATGGTGCTGGCCTTTGCGCCCACCTATCCGATCCTCATTGCGGGGGCGATGCTGGTGGGCTTCGGCTCGGCGATCTTCCATCCCGAATCGAGCCGCGTCGCGCGGCTCGCCTCGGGCGGGCGCTTTGGCCTCGCGCAGTCGCTCTTTCAGGTGGGGGGCAATTTCGGCACCGCGATCGGGCCGCTTCTGGCCGCCTTCATCGTGCTGCCGCTCGGGCGCAGTTCGATCGCGCTTTTCGGCCTGCTCGCGGTGATCGCGGGCACCGTGCTGACCCGGGTGAGCCGCTGGTATGGCGCGCATCTGAGGGAACGCGCGCGCAAGGCGATGGACAAGACGCTGCCGCTCCCGCGCAACCGCGTCGCGCTGGCGCTTGCGGTGCTCGCCTTCCTCACCTTCACCAAGAACATCTACATGGCCTCGATGAGTTCCTATTACACCTTCTACCTCATCGACACCTTCGGGGTGGAGACGCGCACGGCGCAGCTGATGCTCTTCCTCTTCCTCGGTGCGGTGGCGGCGGGCACCGTGCTTGGCGGGCCGGTCGCCGACCGCTGGGGGCCGATGACGGTGATCTGGATCTCGATCCTCGGCGTGCTGCCCTTCACCCTCGCGCTGCCGCATGTGGGGCTTGTCGGCTCCGGCATCCTTTCGGTCTGCATCGGGCTCATCCTCGCCTCCGCCTTCTCGGCGATCGTGGTCTTCGCGCAGGAGCTTCTGCCCGGTCGTGTCGGCATGGTGGCGGGGATCTTCTTCGGGCTGAGCTTCGGCATCGGCGGCATCGCCGCCGCGGCGCTCGGCGTGCTTGCCGATCAGCACGGCATCCGCTTTGTCTATCTGATCTGCTCGGGCCTGCCGGCGCTTGGCATCCTCACCATCCTGTTGCCGAAGCGCAGCGAGTTCATCCGCGCCTGATCTCGCCGCAGTTTTGCCGGGATTGCCTGCGAAAACCCCTGCAAGAACAAGGGCAGGTTTGTGATGTCGGGTTTTGGCAAATGGATTTCGCGCGGTGGAGCCTCCGGGCAGGGCAGGGGCGGCAGCCGGCCGCCGCCGCTTCCCGGGGCGCCGCCCGAGGGGCGCAGCTGGCGCGACGGCGCCTTCGCCTTCGACCTGATCACGCTTCTCCTGCTGGCCCCCGCGGTGATCTACTGGCTCTTGCCGGGTTTCATACTGATCGCGATGATCAGCATCATCGGCCTGCCGATCGCCATCGTCGCGATGCTCGCCGGGCTGATCGCCTTCCCGCTGCTCCTCGGTCATGCGATCTACTGGGGGCTCGTCCGCGGCTTTCCCGGGCGCCGGCGGGGGCGGCAATGGCTTGCCGGGGTCGGGCTTGGCGTGCTCCTCTTCGCGCTGGCCGGTGTCGCGATGAACCTGCCCGGGCGCCGTGCCGCGCGCGAGCTGATCGCGCAGGACCACACCGGGGAGATCCAACCGATCGCCCGGGGCGCGGTGCTCGGCTATCTCGGCAGCTCCGGCTGTGACACGACCTGCCAGCGGCTCCTGCTCAACGGTCAGGCGCGGGCGGTGGTGATCGCCGCGCGTCCGCGGGAGGCGTCGGCGGATCCGCTCGCCCTGCCGGCGACGCGCTGGTGGCTCGAGCGCAGCGGCGCGCCCTGCCCGAAGGTCAATCTGAGCCAGGGCGGCGACATCGAGCCGCGCAGCGGCGGGGAGGATGCACCCCCGACGGATCTGGTGATGGCGGCGCGGATCGCTTCGGGGGAGTGCCTGCTCTCCGCCCGCGCGACGCTCGCCGAGGCCGATACCGTCTGGGCGGGACAGCAGCTGCAGACGGCACCGCTTTACAGCTTTGCCTCCGGCACTGCGGCGCTGACCGTGAACCGGCGGCAGATCTGGCAAAGGCAGGGGGAGGCGCTGGTCGAGGTCTCGCGCCTGACCTCCGTGCGCGCCGAGGAGATCTTCCCCTGGCCGGTGCCGGTCTGGCACTGGGGCGGGATCGAGAAGCCGCACGGCGGTTATCCGCGCCGCGGCGTCAACTGGAACCGGGCCTCGCGCTATGAGGCACTGCCGCCGATGCGCGATCTGCTGCTCGACACGCTCAGGCTCGACCTCGACTTGCCGGCGGGGGGCAGCGATGCCGCGGTTGCCGCGCAGATCGCCGCGCTGCTCGACACCCCCGGCCCGCTCGCGCCCGAGGTGAGCGCGCTGATCGCGCGATTTCAGCAGAGCTTCAGCGTGAACACGAAGATCACGCCCGAGGACTGGCCCTTCTACCTGCGGCTCTTCTCCGATCCGCGGCTGACGCCCGACGCCGATATCGGCTTTGCGCTCTCGCATGCCGCCACGGCGCGCCCCGCGCTCTGGCCGGTGCTGGCCGAGGCCGGGTTCACCCGGCTTGCCGGCACGAAGAAGGAGCGTCGCGCCGCCGTCGCCGCGCTGCGCGAGGCGCCGGTCGAGGTGCTCGCCCCCTATCGCGACCGGATCTTCGCCCTCGCGTGCGATCCGGAGCGGCGCATTGAGGCCGGCGGCCTGTTGCAGCGGCTGCGCGATTTCGGGCCGGAGGGGCAGGCGGCGCTGCTCTGGCTGATCGACGATGCCGGGCGGTTCTCGGGCGAGGCCTGGCAGGCGCCCTATCTCGCCGGGATGATCGGGCTGTGCAAGGCGGGCCCCGCGGCGCAGGCGCTCGCGCCCGGGATGCAGGCGCGGCTGAACGCGGGGCAGATCCGGCAGAACGGCGCCTACCTCGATCTCGCGCTCTCGACGCTGCTGCAACTCGGCATCCCGCCCGAAGATTTCCGCGCCCCTTTCGAGACCGGGGAGAACGCGATCACCCCGACGCATTTCGACCTGTTGGTGAAACGGTTCCGCGCGCAGCCCGACTGCGGCTATTGACCGCCGGAACCCCCTTGGAATCCACGGCCCGCGCGTGTAATGCAGGCCCCTGAACCGAAGGAGCCCCCCGATGCAAGGCAGTGCCAATCTCAACCTGATGATCAAGGCCGCGCGCAAGGCGGGGCGTTCGCTGGTGAAGGATTTCCGCGAGGTCGAGAACCTGCAGGTCTCCTCCAAGGGGCCGGGCGACTTCGTGTCGAAGGCCGACCGCGAGGCGGAGCGCATCATCAAGGAAGAGCTGCGCGCGGCGCGCCCCTCCTATGGCTGGCTCGGCGAGGAGACCGGCGAGGACGCGGGCGAAGACCCGACGCGCCGCTGGATCGTCGATCCGCTCGACGGCACCACCAATTTCCTGCACGGCCTGCCGCATTGGGCGGTCTCGATCGCGCTCGAGCACAAGGGCGAGGTCGTCGCCGGCGTGATCTTCGACGCCGCGAAGGACGAGATGTATTACGCCGAGAAGGGCTTCGGCGCCTATATGAACGAGACCCGCCTGCGCGTCTCGGGGCGGCGCAACATGCTCGAGTCGATCTTCGCCACCGGCGTGCCCTTCGGCGGCCGCTCGACCCTGCCCGCGACGCTGCAGGATCTCGCCCGGCTGATGCCGGTCTGCGCCGGCGTGCGCCGCTTCGGCTCCGCCGCGCTCGATCTCGCCTATGTCGCCTCGGGCCGCTACGAGGGCTACTGGGAACGCGGGATCAACGCCTGGGACATCGCTGCCGGGCTGATTCTCGTGAAGGAAGCGGGCGGCTTCATCGGCCCCGTGCGCGAGGGGCGCGAGATCTTCGACTCGAATTCGGTGATCGCGGCCAATGCCGAGATCTTCGAGCCCTTGTGCAAGATCATCCGCCAACCCGCTTGATCTTGTGCTGACTTCGTTCACGTGAACGGAATGCGAACATTCGCACGTGTCGTTCACGAGTTGTTCACTGCGTCGTGACAAGGTTATCCCATCACCAGAAGGGGATAGCCGAATGTTTCAAGATGCTGCCTGGACGCTCGACGGGGAATTCGACGTTTTCGCTCACCCGGTCGCGGCCCTGTTTCCGATCGAATCCGCGATGGAGGAGATCGGCCGCGCCGCGCGCGACATCGCGTTTTGTGAAAGTGCCGATGCGATCGCCTGTGGCCGGATCTCGGTGCTGCGCGACATGATCGCCGCCTGCCGCACGGAGATCGCGCAGCAGGAGGATGACGAGGTCGCGGCCGAACTTCTCGTCGCGATCGACGGGCTGGGCGAGGATCTCGCCTCCTTCGAGGAAACGCTGCCGCTCGAACGCGCCTTCCGCGCCGATCAGCGCGACCATGCCGTCACCCGGATCGAGGCGGCGCAATCGCGGCTGCGCGGGTTCATCGCCGATCCGCAGATCGAGGCGGGGCTGTTCGACCCGCGGCTGAGCCGGGCGGAAGTGGTGGACCTCGCCGAGGCCGCGCTTGCGCGCAGCCCGGCGGAGATCGTGGCGAGCGCCCGGGCCGAGGCGAAGGCGCGTCTCGCCGGCGCACCGATCCCTTCGCCGGAGGGGGCGCCCTACCATTTCACCCAGCCGGAGGGCTGGATGGCCTGGCTCGTCACCCGCATCGCCGAGCGCGTCGGCCAGCGGCTGACGCATTAGGGTTCAGTCGCGCTTCGGCACGTTCAGCCCGCGCTGCACCGCGGGGCGGGCAAGGAACCGCTCGAGATAGGCGGTGACGTTCGCAAGCTCCGCCATGCCGACAAGATCGGCGGCCTTGTAGCCGTCGCGCAGCGAGCGCAGCCAGGGCGCGATGGCGATATCGGCGATCGAATAGTCACCCGCCACCCAGTCGCGCCCGGCAAGCTGCGCGTCGAGCACCTTGAGCAGGCGCGCGGTTTCGGCGCGGTAGCGTTCCTTCGGGCGCGGATCCTCGATCTCCTTGCCGGCGAAAGCATGGAAGAAGCCAAGCTGGCCGAACATCGGGCCGATCCCGCCCATCTGGAACATCAGCCATTGCAAGACTTCGTAGCGGTTCGCATCCGGCAGGAATTTCCCGGTCTTCTCCGCCAGATAGATCAGGATCGCACCACTCTCGAAAAGCGGCAGCGGCTGGCCCCCCGGCCCATCGGGGTCGATGATCGCGGGGATCTTGTTGTTCGGGTTGAGCGAGAGGAACTCGGGCGTCGTCTGGTCGTTCCGGTCGAAACGCACCAGATGCGGTTCATAATCGAGGCCGCATTCCTCGAGCATGATCGAGACCTTCACGCCATTCGGCGTCGGCAGCGAATAAAGCTGGATCGCCGCCGGGTTGGTGGCGGGCCAGCGGCGGGTGATCGGGAATTGGGAAAGATCGGTCATCGGAACCTCCGGTTTTGCCGCAAGGGTGGCGGATTTTCCCCCGAAGGAAAAGATGCGCCACCGCAGAGGCTGTGTTAACCTTCGCACGCTGTCACCTCCCACAGCATCACGAGGGAAAAATGCTCAAAGAGTTCAAGGATTTCATCGCCCGGGGCAATGTCGTCGACATGGCCGTGGGTATCATCATCGGCGCGGCTTTTACGGCGATCGTGAATTCGCTCGTCGCCGACCTCATCAACCCGATCATCGGCGTGATCACCGGCGGGCTCGACTTTTCGAACCTGTTCGTGAACCTCGGCGCGGGCGATTACGCCTCGCTCGCCGCGGCGAAGGAAGCCGGCGCGCCGGTCTTCGCCTATGGTTCCTTCATCACCGCGGTGATCAACTTCCTGATCATCGCCTTCGTCGTCTTCCTGCTGGTGAAGGCGGTGAACCGCGTCAAGGATGCGGCCGTGAAGAAGGAAGAGGCCGCGGCGGCGCCGGCCGGCCCGACCGAACTCGACGTGCTTCTCGAGATCCGCGATTCGCTGAAGAAGTGAGGCGCCGGAACGGTATGCAAAGGCCCGGTCATGCGACCGGGCCTTTCTCGTTCAAAGCGCCAGCGCCTCGGCGCCGGTGATCGCGGGCAGGCCAAGCGCCGCCCCCACCGCCGGATAGGTGATCTGCCCGGCATGGACATTGAGCCCCGCAAGCAGATGCGGATCGTCGGCGCAGGCCTGCCGCCAGCCCTTGTCGGCCAGCGCCAGAACGAAGGGCAGGGTGGCATTGCCGAGCGCCTGGGTCGCGGTGCGTGCGACGGCCCCCGGCATGTTCGCGACGCAATAATGCAGGATGCCCTCGACCTCGTAGATCGGATCCTGATGCGTCGTCGCATGCGAGGTCTCGAAACAGCCGCCCTGGTCGATCGCGACATCGACGAGCACGGCGCCCGGCTTCATCGTCTTCAGCATCGAGCGGGTCACGAGCTTCGGCGCGGCGGCGCCCGGAATCAGCACGGCGCCGATCACCATATCGGCCGCGGCGACGAGCTCGGCGGTGGCGGCGCGGTCGGAATATCGCGTCGTCAGCCGCCCCATGAAGACATCGTCGAGATAGCTCAGCCGCGGGATTGAGCGGTCGAGCACGGTGACATGGGCGCCCATGCCGGTCGCGACGCGCGCCGCCGCGGTGCCGACCACGCCGCCGCCGATGATCACGACATTCGCGGGCCGCACCCCGGGCACGCCGCCCATCAAGACGCCGCGCCCGCCATTCGCCTTTTGCAGCGCCCAGGCGCCGACCTGCGGCGCGAGCCGCCCCGCCACCTCCGACATCGGTGCGAGCAGCGGCAGCCCGCCATTGCGGTCGGTCACCGTTTCATAGGCGATGCAGGTTGCGCCCGATTTCACGAGATCCGCGGTCTGCGCCGGGTCGGGGGCGAGGTGCAGATAGGTGAAGAGCAGCTGCCCCGGGCGCAGCATCGCGCGCTCGATCGCCTGCGGCTCCTTCACCTTCACCACCATCTCCGCTTCGGTCCAGACCGTGGCTGCATCGGGGGCGATCCGCGCCCCGGCGGCGGTGTAATCGGCATCGCTGAAGCCCGAGCCGGTCCCGGCGCCCGACTCGATCAGCACGTTGTGCCCATGCGCGACGGCCTCATGTGTCGCCGCCGGCGTCAGGCCCACGCGAAATCCCTGCGGTTTGATCTCCCGCACGCATCCGATCTTCATTGGCTCCTCCCAGAGCTGTCCTCTCCTCGGCCCATCCTGCGCGCCAAGGCGTGAAAACGGATTGAATTCCGGTTGCGGTTTTCCGCGTTTTGCACGCATATCTTCCGTCAAACCATAAAACGACCGAAGAATGTTGCGCGACCATGAACCTTGACGCTACGGATCGTCGGATCCTCTCCGTGCTGCAACGGCAGGGGCGGATCTCCAATGCGGAACTGTCGGAGCGGGTGAATCTTTCCGCCTCGGCCTGCCATCGCCGGGTGCAGCGGCTCGAGGAGGAGGGTTATATCCGCGATTACGTCGCGCTGCTCGATGCGCGCAAGCTGGGCTGCCCGACCACGGTTTTCGTCGAGATCACGCTTTCGGGGCAGGCGGACGAGGTGCTCGAGGCCTTCGAACGCGAGGTGAAGAAGATCCCCGACGTGCTCGAATGCCATCTGATGGCGGGCTCGGCGGATTACCTGCTCAAGGTCGTGGCCGAGGATACCGAGGATTTCGCCCGCATCCACCGCGCGAAGCTCGCGCGGCTGCCGGGCGTGCAGGGGATGCAGTCGAGTTTCGCGCTGCGCACCGTGTTCAAGACGACGGCGCTGCCGGTTTAGTCGCGCCAGAACCGCGGCAGGAACAGCACGAAGATCGCAAGCATGCCAAGCCGCCCCAGCAGCATCGCGATCGACATGATCCAGGTCGAGGCGTCGTTGAAATCGACCATCGTGCCGGTGCGCGCCACCATCGGCCCGACGCCGAAGCCGATATTGCCGAGGCAGCCCCAGATCGCGAAGAGCGCCGAGGTGAAATCGACGCCGGCCATCGACATCGCCACCGACAGCACGCCGAGCGTCAGGATATAGCCCGAGACATGGAGCATGAGCGGGCCCATCGTCGCCTCGTCGAGCGGCTTGCCGTCATAGCGCGGCTGCACCACGCGGTTGGGCGAGTGCAACTGCCGGATCGCGGCGGAAAGCGCCGAAAGCACCACCTGCACGCGGAAGACCGAAAGCGCGCCGGAGCTTGACCCGGTGCAACCGCCGATCAGGCCAAGCAGGAAGGCCACGACCATCGCGAAGGCGCCCCAGGGCTCGATCGCGCCGACGCCGAAGCCGGTGCCGGTGAGCAGCGAGGCGAAGTTGAAGGTGGTCTGGCGCACGATCGCCTCGAAGGGCGCCTGCTCGCGAAAGGTGCGATAGGCGATCACGATCACGCTGAAATAGACGAACCAGCGGAGGAAGGCGCGCACCTGGCTGTCGCGCCAGAGCGCCTTGCTTTGCCCCTGCAGCAGCTGGAAGAAGCGGATATAGGGCATCGCGCCGAGCATCATGAAGACGGTGCCGGCATATTGCGCGGCGGGCGACCAGGCGGAGAAGCCCGCGTCCGAGGTGCCGAACCCGCCGGTGGCGATCGCCGCCATCGCATGCACCACCGCGTCGAAGACCGGCATTCCGGTGATCACGAAGACGATCGCGCAAAGCACGGTGAGCCCGGCATAGACCTCGAGCAGCGAGATCGCGATGTCGCGCGCGCGCGGCAGCACCTTGCCCAGCGTGTCGAATCCCTCGGTCTGGAAATAGCGCATGCCACCGATGCGCATGACCGGCAGGAAGATCATCGCGACGAAGGCGATGCCGAGACCGCCCATCCAGTTCAGCATGCCGCGCCACAAAAGCACCGAGCGCGGCAGCTCCTCGAGCCCGGTGAAGACGGTGTATCCGGTGGTGGTGATGCCCGAGACCGCCTCGAAATAGGCGTCGGTCAGGCTCACGTCGGGCTTGCCGTGGATGAAGGGCAGCGCGCCGAAGGCCGGCACCACGATCCAGATCCCGGCGGTGAGCAGATAGGCCTGGCGCAGGGTGAGGGCGGCGGGCGCCTCCGAGCGCGAGGCCATCGCGACGAGCGTGCCGAAGAGAATCGTCTCGAGCGCCGCCTCGAAGAAGGGCCAGCCGTTCGGATTGCCGTCGAGGAGGTCGATTCCCACCGGCGCCAGCATCGCGACGCCAAGGGCGAGCAGGATCAGGCCGAGGTTGTGGAAGACGGGGCCGAAGTCGGTCATCGGAGGCTCGGCGATGCGACGGGGGGCTGGGGCAAGGCGCTCACGTTCGATGCGGTGCGGGTTGGGCCAGAGAGGGGCCGTATCGGCGCGAGATTGGCCGATCGGCAGGTAAAAAACAACCAAAAACCCCCGAGGAATCCCCGGGGGTCAAGGTGCGAGACCAAAGCCCCGCCAGCGTTTTCAAACGCTTAGAGAGCGCCTTCGCGCTGGGCCTTCTTACGCGCCAGTTTACGGGCACGGCGGACGGCTTCAGCTTTCTCGCGCGCTTTCTTGACCGAAGGCTTTTCGAAATGCTGCTTGAGCTTCATTTCACGGAAAACCCCCTCGCGCTGAAGTTTCTTCTTCAGAGCACGAAGCGCCTGTTCGACGTTGTTGTCGCGAACGCTGACCTGCATGTGGTGTCACCACCTTCCTAAGTTAGAGTTGCATCGAGGTGCAGGAAGCGGCCATATAGCAGGGGTCCGGGCTTTTGTCCATCACCTGCGCGAAAGGGAAAAGCCATGAAAAACGACCATTTGGATGTGGCCCGCGCGAAGGCGGAATTGCTTGCCGCGATCATGCCGCATGTGCCCTTCGACGGCTGGTCCGATCCCGCCTTCGATCAGGCGGTGCGCGATCTCGGGCTCGAGCCGCGGCTCGCCCGGCTTGTCTGTCCGCGCGGCGCGGTCGATCTGGCGGTCGAATATCACCGGGCGGCGGATCGCGCCTTGGTGGCGAAGCTCGCCGAGACCACGCTCGAGGGGCTGAAATTCCGCGAGAAGGTCGCCGCCGCGGTGCGGATGCGGCTCGAACTCGTCGATCCGGAACTGGTGCGCCGCGCCGCCTCGGTCTTTGCGCTGCCGCAGCATGCGGCGACCGGCGCGCGCCTCGTCTGGGAGACGGCGGATGTGATCTGGCGCGCGCTCGGCGACACCAGCGAAGATTACAACTGGTATTCCAAGCGGTTGACGCTTGCGGGCGTGATCTCCTCGACCGTGCTCTACTGGATGGGCGACGAGAGCGAGGGCCATGCGAAAAGCTGGGAGTTCCTCGACGGGCGCATCGGCGACGTGATGCAGTTCGAGAAGGTGAAGGGCGCGGTGATGAAGCTGCCCTTCGTCGGCGGTTTGCTCGGCGCGATCCGCGCCCCCGGCCCGTCCTCCGCGCCCGGAACGACGGGGGAGGGCGCATGATGACGCTTCCGACGCAGATGCGGGCGGTGGAAATCTCGGCGCCGGGTGGCCCCGAGGTGCTGAAATCGGTGAGCCGCGCGGTGCCGGTGCCGGGCCCCGGCGAGATCCTGATCGAGGTGGCCTATGCCGGGGTCAACCGCCCCGATGCGCTGCAGCGCGCGGGCGCCTACAAGGCGCCGCCCGGGGCTTCCGACCTGCCCGGGCTCGAATGTTCGGGCCGGATTGCGGCGCTTGGCGCGGGCGTCGGCGGTTGGGAGATCGGCGACGCGGTCTGCGCGCTGCTGCCCGGCGGCGGCTATGCCGAATATGTCACCACCCCCGCAGCCCATGCGCTGCCGGTGCCGCCGGGCATCAGCCTGCGCGACGCCGCCTGCCTGCCGGAAACCTGCTTCACCGTCTGGTCGAATATCGTGATGCGCGGCGGGCTCGCCGCGGGCGAGCGCTTCCTCGTCCATGGCGGCTCCTCCGGCATCGGCACCACCGCGATCCAGATCGCGACCGCGCTTGGCGCCCGGGTCTGGGCGACGGCGGGCTCGGCCGAGAAATGCGCCGCCTGCGCCGCGCTCGGCGCCACGGCGATCAACTATCGCGAGGAAGATTTCGTCGAGATCCTGCGCGCCGAGGGCGGCGCCGATCTGATCCTCGACATGGTCGGCGGCAGCTATATCGCGCGCGACATCAAGGCGCTTGCCGATGACGGGCGGCTCGTCTTCATCGCCTTCCTCGAAAGCCCGAAGGCCGAGATCAACTTCGCCCAGGTGATGCTGCGCCGGCTCACGATCACCGGCTCGACGCTGCGCCCGCAATCCGACGTGGCCAAGGCCGAGATCGCGCGCCAATTGCGCGAGCGGGTCTGGCCGATGGTCGAGGCGGGCAAGCTGCGGGTGATCCACGATTCGACCTATCCCCTCGATCAGGCCGCCGCGGCGCATGCGCGGATGGAAAGCTCCGCCCATATCGGCAAGATCGTGCTCGCCGTGAACGCCGACCTCTGACCGAAGCGAAAGGACCGACCATGACCACCCCCGCGGCCAAGGGCCATTTTACCATTCTCGACGGCTTTCCGAGCGACGTTCTCGCGATCGAGGCGCATGGCCGGATCGACCACGACAGCTACACCACCGAGCTGATCCCCGCGATCCAGGCGAAGATCGCGGCCGAGGGCAAGGTGAAGCTCTTCTACCGGATCGGCGCGGAGTTTTCGGGCTACACGATGGGCGCGGCGATGGAGGATGCGAAGGTCGGCTTCCTGCATCTGGCCGATTTCGCGCGCGTGGCCTTCGTCAGCGACGTCGAGTGGATGAACCTCGCGGTGAAGCTTTTCGCGCCGATGATCCCCTGCCCGGTGCGCGTCTTCTCCGAGGCGGAGACGGCGGCGGCGAAGGCCTGGATCGTGGCGACGGACGAACCGAAGGGCGGCCCCGAGGTCGCGGCCGATCACAAGCTGCTGACGATCGAAGACCGGATGCCCCCGGCCGACTGACTTTTTCTTGGCGAAAATACTCCGCGGGGGTCCGGGGGCGCGAAGCCCCCGGCGGCCTGCGTCAGCGCACCCGCTCCATCAGCGCATCTTTCATCGTGCAGTCGCGGATCACGTCGGCCCCGCATTTGCGCAGCTTCATCTCCTTCGTCAGGCAGATCCGCGCCTCCTGGATCCGGCCGTCGGCGCAGGTGATGGTGATCTCCTCCCGCGTCATTCCCGGATTGGCCTCGAGAAAGGCCTGCTCGACCACCGCGGCGGGCAGTTTCACGTCGCGGTTCAGGCGCTTGAACACATCCGGGATGGCGATGCTGGCATAGGCCATGCGCGCCGAGGCGTAGTAATCGGCGGCGGAGAGGCCCGAGCAGCGGCCGTGTTTCTTCCACTGATACCAGGCCGCGCCATCCGACCCCATCACGTCCTCCATCGCCTCCGACTGGCGGCGCGTCGGGTCGCGCTCGGTGGTGCGGCAATAGCTCGGATAGCCGCGCTCATTTTGCGGCCAGAGCCCGTGGAGCACGAAATTCGCATCGCGGAACGGATCGCATTGCGAGGCGCCGCGCCCGGCGCCCTCGGTCGCGCACCAGGAGGGCGACCAGCTCAGCGAGAGAACATAGTAGTCGAAATCCCCCGCGCGCTCGCCCTCGGCGTGGGCCGCCGAGGCCGCCAGGAGCGCCGCTGCCAGCAGTGAAAAACGCATTTTCTCTTCCCTCCGACCCGTTTCGGCCCTATATACGAGCGCAATTCCCCACCAGAGATGGACCGCGGCCGGGGGGAAGCCCAGGCCGCAGCCGATTTCTCGGCCCGGGAGAGATATGTTTAGAGGATCGCAAAGATGACGAACAAGCCCCTGATGGCCAAGGCCACCGCCGTGTGGCTCGTGGACAATACGACCCTGACCTTCAAACAGATCGCCGACTTCTGCGGCATGCACGAACTCGAGGTGCAGGGCATCGCCGACGGCGACGTCGCGGTGGGGGTGAAGGGCTTCGACCCGGTCGCCTCGAGCCAGCTCGACCCGAAGGAGATCGAGAAGGGCGAGGCCGATCCGATCTACAAGCTCAAGCTGAAATTCAACGCCGCCGCCGTGGGCGAGGACAAGCGCCGCGGGCCGCGCTACACGCCCCTTTCGAAGCGGCAGGACCGGCCGAACGCGATCCTCTGGCTGGTCAAGTTCCACCCGGAACTCGCCGATGCGCAGATCGCGCGCCTCGTCGGCACCACCAAGCCGACGATCGCCTCGATCCGCGAGCGCACCCACTGGAACATCCAGAACATGACCGCGATCGACCCGGTCGCGCTTGGCCTCTGCCGGCAGTCGGAGCTCGACGGCGAAGTGCAGAAGGCCGCGAAGAAGCGCGCCGCCGAGGGCGTGATGTCCGATGACGAGCGGCGCAAGCTGGTTTCGACCGAGCAGTCGCTCGGCATGTCGACCGAGCCGCGGATGCCTTCCTCAATCGCCGGTCTGGAGAATTTCTCGCTCGGCACCAGCGAGGAGGAAGAGGCCAATCCGAAGGATTTCTCGGATGCGGACAGCTTCTTCAACCTGCCGCATGGCGAGGACGACGAAGAGGAAGACGATCAGCACTGAGCCCCGCGCGGGCCTGGCCGAGCGTCAGACGAAAGGCCGCCCCGGGGCGGCCTTTTCATTTGCGGCGATGGTGCAGGGTGAGGGCGCGCAGGATGCGGCGCAGCCGGCAGCGGGCGGCCTCGGTTTCCTCGCCGGCGGGATCGGAGGCCAGGATCTCGGCGAGGCGATAGGCCTCCTGCACCGCATGGTGCCGGTCCTGCGTGGACATCGCGGGAGCGTCGCGCCGCTCGGGCTCCTCCGCCTCTGGCGCCCTGTCGCGCCCCGGAAACCGGATGACGTTTTTCCCGCCCATTCTAAGGCCTCGCATTGCGAAAACGCATCGCGAGACCCTTTAGCACCGGGGGCGTCTGAACGCTTTGGTTCAGATCAATTCCCCCGGCTTACGCTTGCGTCATCTTGTCGCTCAGATCGAGAGACAGATGTATTTCAGCTCGAGATAATCCTCGACGCCGTGGTGCGAGCCCTCGCGGCCCAGCCCCGACTGTTTCACCCCGCCGAAGGGGGCGACCTCGGTCGAGATGATGCCGGTGTTCACGCCGACGATGCCGTATTCGAGCCCTTCCTGCACGCGGGTGATGCGGCCGATGTTCTGGGCGTAGAAATAGGAGGCAAGGCCGAAGATCGTGGCGTTCGCCTTCTCGATCACCTCTTCCTCGGTCTCGAACTTGAAGAGCGGCGCGACCGGGCCGAAGGTTTCCTCGGTGGCGACCTTCATCTCCTGCGTCACGCCGGTGACGACGGTCGGTTCGAAGAAAGTACCGCCGAGCGCGTGGCGCTTGCCGCCGGTGACGACGGTGCCGCCGCCTTTCACCACATCGGCGATATGGCTTTCGACCTTCTCGACCGCCTCGGCCGAGATCAGCGGCCCGGTGGTGATGCCCGCCTCGAGCCCGTCACCCACGGTCAGCTTCGCGACCGCCGCCGACAGTTTCGCGGCGAAGGCGTCATAGACCCCGGCCTGCACATAGATCCGGTTCGCGCAGACGCAGGTCTGGCCGTTGTTGCGGAACTTCGACATCATCGCGCCCTCGACCGCCGCGTCGAGATCGGCGTCGTCGAAGACGATGAAGGGCGCGTTGCCACCCAGCTCCATCGAGCATTTCATCACCTGGTCCGCCGCCTGACGCAGCAGGATCCGGCCGACCTCGGTCGAGCCGGTGAAGGTCAGCTTGCGCACGGTGTGGTTCTCGCAGAACTCCTTGCCGATGTCGGAGGCCTTGGTCGAGGTGATGACCGAGAAGATCCCCTTCGGCAGGCCGGCGCGTTCGCCAAGCACGGCAAGGGCGAGGGCCGAGAGCGGCGTGTCCTCGGCCGGGCGCGCGACGAAGCCGCAGCCCACCGCCAGCGCCGGGCCGCATTTGCGGGTGATCATCGCGTTCGGGAAGTTCCACGGCGTGATCGAGCCGACGACACCGATCGGCTGCTTGATCACCTGGATGCGCTTGTCGCGCATGTGGCCGGGGATCGTCTCGCCATAGATGCGCTTCGCCTCTTCCGCGAACCATTCGATGAAGGAGGCGCCATAGGCGATCTCGCCCTTCGCCTCGGGCAGCGGCTTGCCCATTTCCGCGGTGAGGATCGCGCCGAGGTCGTCCTGGTTCGCCATCATCAGCTCGAACCACTTGCGCAGCACGTTGGCGCGTTCCTTGGCGGTGCGCGCGGCCCAGTCCTTCATCGCGACGCGGGCGGCCTCGATCGCGCGGGCGGTCTCGGCGCGGCTCAGGTCGGGGACGGTGCAGATCACGTCGCCGCGGGCGGGGTTCTTCACCGCGAAGGTGGCGCCGTCATCGGCGTCGATCCACTCGCCGGCCACATAGGCCTTGGTGCAAAGCAGCGAGGGATCCTTGAGAAGGGATTTGAGGTCGGTTGCGGTATCGAGCATGTTTGGTCTCCCTGGGTTGGGCATTCCCGCAGGGAAGCACGGGGCCGCGGGCTTGTCCATTGGCCGCCGTGGAAAGTGAGGAGGGGAAAGTGACCGATCTGGACGACGCCTATGCCAATATGGCCTATGCCCCGGGAGGTCCGCATTACCCCGCGCTCTGGGCCGAGACGGCGGCGGCCTTTCGCGGCGCGGCATTGGCGGCGGGGATGGCGCAGCTCGACCTGCCCTATGGCCCGGGGGAGCGGCAGCGCCTCGACCTCTTCGAGCCGCAGGGGCGGCGGCGCGGCCTCGTCATCTGCTTTCACGGCGGCTACTGGATGCATCTCGATGGCAAGGGCTGGTCGCATCTGGCGCGTGGCCCGCTCGCCGAGGGCTGGGCGGTCGCGCTGCCCTCCTATGCGCAATGCCCCGAGCAGCGCATCAGCGGCATCACCCGGCAGATGGTGCAGGCGGTCGAGGTGCTGCACCGGCGTCTGGGCGGCCCGATCCGGATCTGCGGCCAGGTCGGTGGCGGGCATCTGGCGGCGCGGATGCTCTGCCCCGGGGTGCTCGCGCCCGAGACCCGGGCCGCGATCGAGAAGGTGGTGGCGATCTCGCCGCTCGCCGATCTTGCGCCGCTGATGCGCACCTCGATGAACGCGGCGCTGCAACTCGATGCGCAGGAGGCGGTGGCGGAAAGCCCGATCCATTGCCCGCCGCCCGAGGTGCCGGTGCATGTCTGGGTCGGCGCGCGCGAGCGGCCGGTCTTCCTCGAGCAGGCGCGGGGCCTCGCCGCGGCCTGGCATTGCCCGCTCACGATCGAACCGGAGCGGCACCATTTCAACGTGATCGAGGGGCTCGAGGGGCCATCGCCCTTGCTCGAGGCGCTGCTCGGCTAGCGCAGGCTCTGCCAGCTTGGCTGCAGGTCGCCCGGCATCGGTGTCGCGGCAAAGACCGCGCGCGCGATCGCCCGGGCAAGGCAGTTCGCCGCGGCATGGCCGAGCGCGAAAGTATCGGCGAGCGGATCGGTGAGCGGGCGCGCCCCGGTCGCCGCCGCAAAGACGAGATCGCCGTCGAGCGGCGTGTGGCTCGGCACCAGCGCGCGCGCCATGCCGTCATGCGCGGCGACGGCCATGCGGGCCGCCTGCGCCTTCGTCAGCATGGCATCGGTGGCGACGATCGCGATCGTCGTCGCCTCGCCCAGCCGCTTCGTGGGCGCGGGCTCCGCCGTCGCGGGATAGGCGCGCGCGGCACCGAGGCCGCCGAATTCCGCGCCGATCTCCCAGGGCGCGGCCCAGAACGACCGGCCCTCGCCCACCGTCGCTGATCCCAGCGCATTCACCGCGACGAGCGCGCCCACGGTGAGCCCGCTTTCGAGCCGCGCGGAGGCCGAGCCGAGCCCGCCCTTCAGGTTCCCGGTCATCGCGCCATAGCCGGCCCCCGCCGAGCCGATCGCGAACTCGCGCCCCGCGCTTGCCAGCGCCGCGCGGCCGAGCGTTGGGTAGGGGTTTTCGCTCCAGCGCTTCTCGCCGCCGTTGAGCAGATCGAAGAGGATCGCGCCCGGCACGATCGGCACGCGGATCTCGCCCACGGCAAAGCCGCGCCCGGCTGCGCGCAGCCCCTCGGCCACGCCCGAGGCCGCCTCGAGCCCGAAGGCCGAGCCGCCCGAAAGCACCAGCGCATCGACCTCCTGCACCAGCCGGTCGGGGGCGAGCAGGTCGGTCTCGCGCGTGCCGGGGGCGCCGCCCATCACATGGACCGCGGCGGTGAAGGGCCGCTCGGCGGTGAGCACGGTCACGCCCGAGCGCAAGCCCGCGTCCTCGGCATTGCCGACGATCAGCCCGGCGACATCGGTGATCAGGTTCCGCGGCCCGGTGCGCATCGCTCGCTCCCTTTCATCTTGCCGAAAATACCTCGGGGTCCGGGGCGGCGCCCCGGTCCTCGGCCTCCGCCTGCCACTCTGCCGGAATGCGCGGCGCGGCGGCAAGCAGGCGCTGCGTGCAGGAGTGTTCGGGTGCCGTGAAAAGCCGCTCGGTCGGCCCCGACTCGACGATCTTGCCCGCCTGCATCACGAGGCAGCGCTGGGTCACCGCGCGCACCACGTTGAGGTCGTGCGAGATGAAGAGATAGGCGAGATCGTGGCTGCGCTGCAGCCGGGCGAGAAGCTCGAGCACCTGCGCGCGGATCCGCAGATCGAGCGCGGAGACCGCCTCGTCGAGCACGATCAGCTTCGGTCGGATGATCAGCGCGCGCGCGATGGCAAGGCGCTGGCGCTGGCCGCCGGAAAACTCGTGGATGTATTTCGTGGCGTCGCCGGGGCTAAGGCCGACCTCCTCGAGCGCCTGCGCCACGCGCGCGCGCCAGTCGTCGGGGCGGCCGGTGAGGTGGAAGGGCTCGGCCAGAAGCCGCTCGACGCGCTGGCGCGGATCGAAGGAGGCATAGGGGTCCTGAAACACCGCCTGCACATCGGTGCGCCGCTGCCGCGGCATCTGCGGCGAGACGGCATGGCCCGAAAGCGTGATCCGCCCGGCGCTGAGCGGGTCGAGGCCGAGGATCGCGCGGGTGAGGGTGGATTTACCGCAGCCCGATTCCCCGACGAGGCCGAGGCTTTCGCCCGGTGCGAGGGTGAAGCTGACGCCATCGACGGCGCGCAGTTCGGGATGCGGCGCGAAGGGGGAAGGGCGCGGCAGGCGGTAGCGGCGCACAGCCCCTTCGACGGCGAGCAGCGGGGCAGCGTCGGATTTCGAGTATTTTTGCCAAGAAAAAGACGCATCTGTTTTTTCTTGGTCCAAATACTCCTGCGACGGTGCCGCCGGGCGCGGCGTCGCCGCGGCGAGCAGGGCGCGGGTGTAGGGCACCTTCGGTGCGCGGAAGAGCGCCTCGGTCGGCCCTTCCTCGACGATGCGCCCGGCCTGCATCACCGCCACGCGGTCGGCCATCGTCGCGGTGACGGCGAGGTCGTGGGTGATGAGCAGCAGGCCCATCCCCTCCTCCCGCACGAGGTCGCGCAGCAGGCTCAGCACGCCGGCCTGGGTGGTGACGTCGAGCGCCGTCGTCGGCTCGTCGGCGATCAGCAGGCGCGGGCGAAGCGCGATGGCGAGCGCGATCGCGACGCGCTGGCGCTGCCCGCCCGAGAGCTCGTGTGGGTAGAGCGTGAGCGGGAAGCGCGGCTCGGTCAGGCCGACGCGGTCGAGCCGCTCGCGGGCGATGGCGCGGGCCTCGGCGCGGCCGAGGTGGCGGTGGATGCGCAGCGTCTCCGCGACCTGATCGCCGATCGTCATCAGCGGGTCGAGCGCGGTCATCGGCTCCTGGAAGATCATGCCGACCTCGGCGCCGCGCAGCCGGCAGAGCGCAGGTTCGTCGAGCGCGGTGATCTCGCGCCCGTCGAGGCGGATCGCGCCCGCGCGCGCCGCGCGATGGGGCAGCAGGCCCATCACCGCAAGCGCCGTCATCGACTTGCCCGAGCCGCTTTCGCCGACGAGGCCGAGGATCTCGCCGGGGGCGAGCGTGAGCGAGACCTCGCGCAGGATTTCCGTGTCGTCGATCGTGACGGAGAGGGTGTCGATGGCAAGCAGGCTCATGCGCGCCGCTCCCGCAGCCGCGGGTCGAGCGCGTCGCGCAGCCCGTCGCCAAGCAGGTTCAGCCCGAGCACGGTGAGCACGATGGCGAGCCCCGGGAAGATCGCGACATGGGGCGCGAGGGAGACCATCGTCTGCGCCTCGGCCAGCATGCGGCCCCAGCTTGGGGTCGGGGGCTGTGCGCCAAGGCCGACATAGCTCAGTCCCGCCTCGGCGAGGATGCCGAGCGAGAACTGGATCGTCGCCTGCACGATCAGATAGGGCGCGATATTGGGCAGGATGTGCTCGAGCGAGATCAGCGGGCGGTGCTTGCCGGCGACGCGGGCGGCGGCGGTGAAGTCGAGCGTCCAGAGCGGCAGCGCCGCGGCGCGGGTGACGCGGGCGAAGACGGGGATGTTGAAAAGCCCGATCGCGAGGGTCGCATTGGTGGCCGAGGGGCCGAAGCTTGCGGTGATCAGGATCGCGGTGACGAGCGCGGGAAAGGCGAAGATCAGATCGTTGAGCCGCGCGATCAGCGCATCGAGCGCGCCGCCGTGCCGCGCCGCCGCGGCAAGGCCGAGCGGCACGCCGAGGCCAAGCCCGATCGCCACGGCCAGAAGCGCTGTGGCGAGCGAGACCCGCGCCCCCGCCATCAGCATCGAGGCGATGTCGCGGCCGAAATGATCGGTGCCGAACCAATGCGCGGCCGAGGGCGGCTGCAGCTTGTGCGCGATGGCGAGCGCGGTCGGATCCCAGGGCGTCCAGATGAGCGACAAAAGCGCGGCGGCAAGGGCCGCGGCGGAGAGCGTCGCGCCAAGGGCAAGGGCGGGCCTCATCCGCGCCTCCGCAACCGGGGGTCAATCGCGGCATAGGCGAGATCGGTGACGAAACTCACCATGATCACCGCGACGACGAGCAGGAACACGGCGGATTGCACCACGATCAGGTCGCGCTGGGTGATCGCCTGAAAGATCAGCCGGCCAAGGCCCGGCAGGTAGAACACGTTCTCGATGATGATCGCGCCGGCGAGCAGGAAGGAGAATTGCATGCCGAGGATCGTCAGCACCGGGATCAGCGCATTGCGCAGCGCGTGGTGGAGGAGCGCCTGCGCGCGGCTCAGCCCCTTCGCGCGCGCGGTGCGGATGTAGTCCTGCGCCAGCGCCTCGATCAGCGCCGAGCGCAGCACGCGCGCGAGGATCGCGGCCTGCGGCAGGGCAAGCGCGAGCGCGGGCAGCACGAGGGCGCGCAGCGCGGCAAGCGGATCGGCCCAACCGGGGAAGCCGCCCGCCGGCAACCAGTGCAGGCGCAGCGCGAAAAGCGTGACGAGCAGCATCGCGAACCAGAAGTTCGGCACCGCGACGCCGAGCTGCGTCGCCCCCATCAGCATCGCGTCGGCGGCGCGCCCGCGCCGTGCGGCGGCGATCAGCCCGACGGGCAGTGCAAGCGCGGTGGAGAGCGCGAGCGACAGCGCCGCGAGCGGCAGCGAGAGCGCGAGCCGGTCGGCGATCAGCCCGGCGACCGGCACCTTGTAGGTGTAGCTCAACCCGAAATCGCCCCGCGCCATCCCCGCGATCCAGTGCAGGTAGCGGCTGGCGATCGGCGCATCGAGCCCCATCGCCTCGCGCAGCGCCGCCACCGTGTCGGGCGCCGCGTTGAGCCCCAGCATGTAGCGCGCGGGATCGCCCGGCATCAGCTGCAGCGCCGCGAAGATCACGACACTCGCGGCGAGCAGGCTTGCCGCGAGCGACAGCGTTCGGGTGAGAAGAAAGCGGCCCATCGCGGCGAGAGTTCACCGCCGCGGCGCAGCGGTCAAGGGGCGGCGGCGCGCGGCCCGGCGCTTTCGACGAATTCGATCAGCCGCGGCAGGCAATGGGTGGCGAGATCGTAATTCTCGACGATCGTGCGCCGCGCCGCCTCGCGCAGAGGCAGATATTTTTCCGGGTTCGCCAGCGCGTCGGTCAGCGCCGCCGACCAGCCCGGCACGTCGAAGAAATCGACGAGCCGTCCGTTCACCCCGTCGGTCACCACCTCGCGCAGCGGCGCGGTGTCGGAGCCGATCAGCGCCACCCCGGCCGCCATCGCCTCCATCGAGGACCAGCTGAGCACGAAAGGATAGGTCAGATAGGCATGCGCCCGCCCGACCTGCAGGACCGAGAGGAAATCGGGATAGGGCACGCGGCCGAGGAAATGCACGCGGGAGAGGTCAAGCCGCCCGGCGACCTCGTCGAGCATCTTCTGCTTCCAGCTTGTCGCATCCTTCGGCGCAGCGCCATAGCTCTGCCCCTCGTCGCCGATGATCAGCACATGGGCCTCGGGGCGCGCGGCGAGCACCGCGGGCAGGGCGCGCATGAAGCTGTGAAAGCCGCGATAGGGTTCGAGCGAGCGGTTGACGAAGGTCAGCACCTCGTCGCCCGGGCGGAAGGTCAGCGTGGTGCCGGGCACGGTGTAGCTGGCCTGCGGGTTCGGGGCGACGCGGCGGGTCTCGATGCCGTCATGGCAGACGGTGATCTTCGCGCGCAGCTCGGGCGGGAAGGTCGAGGCCTGGAACCGGGTCGGGCTCAGCGCGGCATCGGCCTGCACCATCGCCTGGATCAGATGCGCCGCGCGCGCGGTGGTCGAGATCCGGCTTTCGAGCGAAGGGCGGGCGAATTCCGGGTCGAAATCGGTGTCGAGCCCGGTGGTGCGATACATCAGCTCGGCATAGATCAAGAGCTTCGCCTCTGGCCAGACCTCCTTGAGATAGAGCGTCTCGCCCCAGCCCGAATGGCCGAAGATCACGTCGGGCGTATAGCCGTGCTGATCGCGCATCTGCCGCGCCGCCAGCGCCGCCTTCAGCCCGCGTTCGGAGACATCGGCATACATCTTCGTCAGCCGCGGCTCGATCTTCACCTCGGCGGGCTTGCGGTATTTCACCACCTGCACCGGCGTGGGGCGGTTGTTCGTCTCGGCGGTCAGCGCCAGCACCTCGTGGCCGCGGCCGGCGAGCGCGGGGGCGAGATGGGGGAACTGGCCGGGGAAATTCTGGTGAACGAAGAGGACTTTCAAACGCTTGCTCCCAGGGCGGCACTCATCAGCGCGCGGGTGTAATCGGTTTTCGGGGCGGAAAAGATCTCGCGCGCGGGGCCGGCCTCGACGACATCGCCGCGCTTCATCACCATCACCTTGTGGGCGAGCGCGCGCACCACGCGCAGGTCGTGGCTGATGAAGAGATAGGCGAGGCCGTGGCGGCGCTGCAACTCGCGCAGGAGCTCGACGATCTGCACCTGCACCGTCATGTCGAGCGCCGAGGTCGGCTCGTCGAGCACGACGACGCGGGGGCGCAGGATCATCGCGCGCGCGATCGCGATGCGCTGGCGCTGCCCGCCGGAGAATTCGTGCGGATAGCGCGACATCGCGGCGGGGTCGAGGCCGACCTCGGCCATGATCTCGGTCACCATCTCGCGCCGGTTGCGGCCGGGATCGACACCGTGGACGGTGAGCCCCTCGGCGATGATCTGCTCGATCGTCATCCGCGGGCTGAGCGAGCCGAACGGGTCCTGGAACACGATCTGCATGTCGCGGCGCAGCGGGCGCAACTGCTTTGCCTGCCAGCGGGAAATGTCCTGCCCGGCATAGACGATCGGCCCCTCCGAGGCGATCAGCCGCATCACCGCGAGCGCCAGCGTCGTCTTGCCCGAGCCGCTTTCGCCGACGATCCCGAGCGTTTCGCCCGCGCGCAGGCTGAGCGAGGCGTCGTTCACCGCCTTGACGTGCCCCACCACCTTGCGCATGAAACCGCGCTGGATCGGGAACCAGACCTTCAGATGCTCGGTGGTGAGCAGCGTCTCCGCCCCCTCGGGCACCGGATCGGCGTGGCCCTTCGGCTCCGCGGCGAGGAGTTTTTTCGTGTAGGGATGCTGCGGATTGGCGAAGATCTCCTCCGCCGGGCCCTGTTCGACGATCTCGCCGTTCTGCATCACGCAGACCCGGTCGGCGATGCGCCGCACCACGCCGAGGTCGTGGCTGATGAACAGGAGACTCATGCCGAGATCGCGTTTGAGTTCCGCCAGCAATTCGAGGATCTGCGCCTGGATGGTGACGTCGAGCGCGGTGGTGGGTTCGTCCGCGATCAGCAGTTCGGGGCCGTTGGCCAGCGCCATCGCGATCATCACGCGCTGCCGCTGCCCGCCCGAAAGCTGATGCGGATAGTCCTGCAGCCGCGTCTCCGGATCGTTGATGCCGACGCGGGTGAGCAGCTCGAGGATCCGTGCGCGCGCGGCTGCCCCCTGCAACCCCTGATGCAGCGCGAGGCTCTCGCCGATCTGCCGCTCGATCGTCTGCAGCGGGTTGAGCGAGGTCATCGGCTCCTGGAAGATAAAGGAGATGTCGTTGCCGCGCACCTCGCGCAGCCGCGCCTCGTCGGCGCCGATCATCTCCCGCCCGTCGTATTTGACCGAGCCTTCGAGGAGCGCATTGCCGCCGAGCAGCGCCACCGTCGAAAGCGCGGTGACCGACTTGCCCGAGCCGCTCTCGCCCACCAGCGCGACGGTCTCGCCCTTGCCCACGGCAAAGCTGACCCCCTTCACCGCGGGAACGACCTTGCCGTCCTGCTTGAAGGAGATGCGGAGGTTTTCGACCGACAGGACCGGGCTCATCGGAACACCTTTCTCGGGTCGAAGGCGTCGCGGATGCCCTCGAAGATGAAGACGAGGAGCGAGAGCATCGTGGCGAAGGTGAAGAAGGCGGTGAAGGCGAGCCAGGGCGCGTTGAGGTGCTGTTTCGCCTGCAAGGCCAGTTCCCCCAGCGAGGGCGCGGAGGAGGGCAGGCCGTAGCCGAGGTAATCGAGCGTGGCGAGGCCCGAGATCGCGCCGGTGATGACGAAGGGCAGCATCGTCAGCGTCGCGACCATCGCGTTGGGCAGGATGTGGCGGAACATGATGACGCGGTCCGACACGCCAAGCGCCCGGGCCGCGCGCACATATTCGAAGTTGCGCGCGCGCAGGAACTCGGCGCGAACGACGCCGGTGAGCGCGGGCCAGCCGAAGAGGATGGTGACGCCGACGAGCAGCCAGAACGAACGCCCGAGGATCGCGAAGAGGATGATGATGACGTAAAGCGAGGGGGTGGAGGACCAGATCTCCAGCATGCGCTGGAAGATCAGATCCACGCGCCCGCCGAAATAGCCCTGCACGGCACCGGCGGCGACGCCGATCACCGAGGAGACGAGCGTCACGATCAGCGCGAACATCACCGAGATCCGGAAGCCGTAGATCACCCGCGCCGCGACGTCGCGCGCGGTGTCGTCGGTGCCGAGCCAGTGCTTGCCATCGGGCGCGGAGGGCGCCGCGCCGACATTGTTGATGGTGCGGTAATGGTAGGGGATCGGCGGCCAGAGCATCCAGCCGCGCTCGATCTTTTCCCCCGCAACCATGCCGGTCTTTTCCGCCTCGGCCATCGTGTCCTCGGGCGTGTCCCAGCATTCCTCGCGCCCGCCGGTGACGATCAGGCATTGCACGGAAGGGTCGCGATAGAGCGCCTCGGTGCGGAAATCGCCACCGAAGGCGGTCTCGGGGTAAAAGCGGTAGACCGGGAAGAAATATTCGCCCCGGTACTTCGCCACGATCGGCTTGTCGTTCGCGATCACCTCGGCAAAGAGCGAGAGGATGAAGAGCGTGCCGAACAGGATCAGCGACCAGAAGGCCCGCCGGTTGGCGCGGAAATTGCGCCAGCGGCGCTGGTTGAGCGGCGAAAGCGCCATCAGCCCGCCCTCTTCTCGAAGTCGATCCGCGGATCGACGAGCACATAGGTGAAATCGCTGAGAATGCCGATCACCAGCGAGATCAGGCCAAAGGCATAAAGCGTGCCGAAGACGACCGGGTAATCGCGGCTCACCGCTGCCTCGAAGCCGAGCCGGCCGAGACCGTCGAGCGAATACATCGTCTCGATGATGAGCGAGCCGGAGAAGAACACGCTGAGAAACAGCCCCGGGAAGCCCGCGATCACGATCAGCATCGCGTTGCGGAAGACATGGCCGTAAAGCACGCGGCCCTCGGTCAGGCCCTTGGCGCGGGCGGTCATGACATATTGCTTGTTGATCTCGTCGAGGAAGGAGTTCTTCGTCAAAAGCGTGAGCGTTGCGAAGGAGGAGATCGTGATCGCGATCACTGGCAGCGTGATGTGCCAGAGGTAATCGAGCGCCTTGCCGATCAGCGACATCTGATCCCAGCCGTCCGAGGTGAGGCCGCGCAGCGGAAACACCTTCCAGTAGCTGCCGCCGGCGAAAAGCACCATCAAGAGCACCGCAAAGACCAGCGTCGGGATCGCATAGGCGACGATCACGGTGGCCGAGGTCCAGGTGTCGAAACTGGTGCCGTCCTTCACCGCCTTGCGGATGCCGAGCGGGATCGAGATCAGATAGGCGAGCAGCGTCGACCAGAGGCCAAGCGAGATCGAGACCGGCATCTTTTCCAGCACCAGCTCGACCACGGTCTTGTTGTGGAAGAAGCTCTTGCCGAAGTCGAAGCGCAGATAATCGCCCATCATCTTCACGAAACGCTCGGTCGCGCCGATCTTTTCCTTGTGGCAGGCGGGATCCTTCAGATCGGGCGTGCCGGCAAAGCCCGGCGCGCAGACCACCCGCGAAAAGCCCATCTGCACCTCGAGCTGGGCGAGCAGCTCGGGCGAGATGCCGCGCGCGCCCTGATAGCCGTTGTCCTCGGCGCCCTGGGCCTGGGTGCCGGCATCGGCGCCGCCGGAGATGTTGCGCGTCGCGTCGGCCTCGCCCTGGACCTTGGCGATGATCTGCTCGATCGGCCCGCCGGGGACGAATTGCGTCAGCGCGAAATTGATCAGCATGATCCCGAACAGCGTCGGGATGATGAGTAGCAACCGCCTCAGAAGATAGGCGCCCATGCCTTCTGCCCCCTCGAGACCCGGATCAGAACGCGCCCGCGGCCTTCAGTTTTTCGCCTTTTTCGGCGTTATACCACCAGAAATCCAGCTCGCCCAGATCATGGGGCGGCAGCGTCTCCGGGTGCTCGTACATGTCGTAATAGGCGACGGTATAGGCCGCCTTGTACCACTGCGGCACCCAGAAATAGAGCGATCGCAGCGCCCGGTCGAGCGCATGGACGCGGGGATTGAGCTCTTCATGTGTCGTCGCCGCCTCGACCAGCGCGATCAGCTTGTCGATCGCCGGATTGGCGATGCCCGCGGCGTTGAACACGTCGCCCACCGAGCCCGATCCGAAATATTGCTGCAAGCCGGCGCCCGGGATCTCCTCCTGCCCGAAATGGGTGGTGATGAGATCGAAGTCATGGCTCGCCCGGCGGTTCTCGTATTGCGCGTCATCGACCCGCGCCATCGCGGCATCGACGCCAAGGGCACGCAGGTTCTCGACATAGGGGTTGATGACGCGATCGAAGCTCTGGTCGTCATTGAGGAATTCGACTTTCAGCGTCTCGCCCTTCGCGTTGCGGCGCATGCCGTCGTCGCCGGTGACCCAGCCCGCCGCGTCGAGCAGCGCCGCCGCCTTGCGCATGTTGCCGCGGTCGAGCTGGCGGGGGCCGGAAACCGGCGCCATCGCCGCAGGATCGGTCAGCACCCCTTCGGGCAGATCGGCGGCAAGCGGCTTGAGCAGCGCGAGCTCCTCGCCCTCGGGCACGCCGGAAGCGGCGAGGGGAGAGTTCTCCCAGATCGAGTTGATGCGCGAATAGAGCCCGTAGAACAGCGTCTCGTTCGCCCATTCGAAGTTGAACATCAGCCCCAGCGCCTCGCGCACGCGGATGTCCTGGAACTTCTCGCGGCGCAGGTTAATCGCGAAGCCCTGGCCCGAGGCGATATTGCCGTTCGGTAGTTCGGCCTTGATCACCTGCCCGTTCTTGAAGGCGGGGAAGGTGTAGCCCGTCGCCCAGGAAATCGAGGAGGCCTCGTTGCGGAACGTATAAGTGCCGCCTTTGAACCCCTCGAAGGCGGCCTGGTAATCGCCGTAATATTCGACGCGGATCTTGTCGAAGTTCCAGCGGCCCCGGTTGATCGGCAGATCGCGGCCCCAGTAGTCGGGGTTGCGCTTCCAGACCACGGTGCGGCCGTCCTTCGCGCTGTCGAACATATAGGGGCCGGAGCCGATCAGCACCTCGTTCGAGCTTTTCTCGAGGTCGAGGTGGTCGCGTTCGAACTGCGCCTTCGAGAGCACCGGCAGCCCGCCCGCGGTCTGGATGATGTCGCGGCGCGGATAGTCGGGCTTGAAGGTGAATTTCACGCGGCGGTCGTCGAGCTTCTCGACCGAGGCGATCTGCTGCGCGACGACGGCGCGGAAGCTCGAGAGCCCCTTGTCGCGGAACTGCTCGTAGGAGAAGAGCACGTCGTCGGTGGTCATCGGCGTGCCGTCGGAGAAGGTGATCCCCGGGCGCAGGGTGAAGATCACCCAATCCTTCGAGGGCGGATATTCGAGGCTCTCGCAAAGCAGGCAATAGGCCTCGCCCACGGTGTCGGCGGTGCCGGTGAGCATCGCCTCATGCGGGCCGTTCGAGAGTGCCGCGGCGCGGCCCTCGATCGTGTAGGGGTTGAAATTGTCGAACCCCCCCGGCGCCCATTCCGAGATCTCGCCGCCCTTCGGCGCATCCGGGTTGACGTAGTCGAGATGCTGGAAATCGGGCGCGTATTTCAGCGAGCCGAGCGTCGCGATCGCACTTGCCGTGATCGTGTCCTCGGCGCGGGCGGCCTGCGCGAGCCCGGTGAGCAGCGCGGCGCCGAGGAGCAGCGCCCCGCCCATCCGCATCGTCGCGTTTCGCGCATCCCGCGCCCTCACCGCTGCCGTCACCCGCATCCGCTTCCCCTCTTGGTTTTGGCCACTAAAGCGGCGCGGGGCGGCGGGGGCAAGTTGCAATAGCGTGAGAGCGCCGCGAGCCATGCAAAAGGCCGCCCCGGGGGCGGCCTTTCGGTCGGTTTCGCGATCTGCGGGGCCGCGTTTACTGCAGCGTCTCGAGATAGGCGATGACATTCGCGCGGTCGGCCGGTTTCTTCAGGCCGGCGAAGGACATCTTGTTGCCCGGAACCACCCCCTTGGGATCTTCGAGATAGGCGAAGAGGTTCTCCGGGGTCCAGTCGCCGCCATGGCTCTTCATCGCGTCCGAATAGCTGAAATCGGGCACGGTGCCGGTCGGGCGGTTGACCACGCCGTTCAGATGCGGGCCGACCGCATTGGTGCCGTCGGTCTTGTGGCAGGCCTTGCACTTGCCGAAGACCTTCTCGCCGGCGGCGGCGTCGCCCTCGGCGAGGATCGCGGCCACGTCGACCGGCGCGGCTTCGGCCGCCGGGGCGGCGTCCGCGGCGGGGGCGTCACCACCCGGGGCGGCCGTCATCATCGCGACCTGCGTCTCGCCTTCGGCCGGAGCGGCGGGCGAATGCAGCGCGAAGAGCCCGTTCGAGGCCCAGTTGGCGATGAGGAAGACGAGGAAGGCGACCAGCACGCCTCCCACGGCCTTGGTGAAGGTGGTCGAATTGAGCATGGCTCTCCCCGAGGTTGGCTGTCCAGTTTTGCCGCATCTATCCGGTTTGGGGGCTTCGTTTCAAGGATGTTTCGGGGTGGGAGGGGTGAAATCCCCGCGAAACACGGGGATTTCGCGCATCCCGCCGCTTCCCCTGCGGCGCGGCGCGGTATAGGGAACGCCGAAACAGGAGGAAGACGGCATGACCACGCATCAGACCGGTGTGATCGCCTTTCAGGGGGAGTTGGGCGCCTATTCGCACGAGGCCTGCCGTCAGGCGCGGCCCGGGATGAAGGTGATGCCCTGCGCCACCTTCGAGGAGGTGATCGAGGCGGTGCGCCGCGGCGACGCCGATCTCGCGATGTTGCCGGTCGAAAACTCGACCTATGGCCGCGTGGCCGACATCCACCGCCTGCTGCCCGAGTCGGGGCTGCATATCCATGACGAGCTTTTCGTGCGGGTGCGGATCGCGCTGATGAGCATGCCCGGGCGCAAGCTCGAGGAGATCAAGCTGGTGCGCGCGCATCTGGTGCTCTTGCCGCAATCGGCGCGCTTCCTGCGCGAGCATCAGATCGTCGGCCATGCCGCCGCCGACAGCGCCGGCGCCGCCGCCGATCTCGCCCGCACGCAGACGCCGGGCGAGGGCGTGCTCGCCTCCGATCTCGCCGCCGAGATCTACGGTCTCGAGGTGCTCGCCCATGACATCGAGGATCACGCCCACAACACCACCCGTTTCCTCGTGATGGGGCGCGAGCCGGATCTGAAACGCCGCGGCCATGGCCGGATGATGACGACCTTCGTGTTCCAGGTGCGCAACATCCCCGCCGCGCTTTATAAGGCGATGGGCGGTTTCGCGACCAATGGCGTGAACATGACGAAGCTGGAAAGCTACATGGTCGACGGCAATTTCACCGCGACCCAGTTCTACGCCGATATCGAGGGGCATCCGGACGACACCAATGTCCGCCTCGCGCTCGACGAGCTGCGCTATTTCACCACCCATATGAACCTGCTCGGCGTCTATCCGGCGGACCCCGGCCGCAATCACTGAGGGGATTGCGCGGGGCGCCGCGCTTTGGCACGATGCCTGCGAGCCGTGGCGATGGCGTCGCCACAGGGCAGTCGCCCGATGCTTGCAGCTGCGCTGCGATCGTCCTGAACGCCGGGATCTTTCGGGATCCTGGCGATCCCACGGAGACGATGATGCAAAGACCCGAATTCTACAGCTGCGAGAACGGCGAAAAGGTGGTGCTGCCTTTCGCGCCCGAGGAATACGAGGCGCGCCTTGGCGGGCTGCGCGATCTGATGGCGCTGCACGGGCTCGACGCCTGCCTGCTCACCTCGATGCACAATATCGCCTATTACTCGGGCTTTCTTTATTGCAGCTTCGGCCGGCCCTATGGGCTGGTCGTCACCGCCGACCGCTCGGTGCTGATCTCGGCCGGGATCGACGCGGGCCAGCCCTGGCGGCGCTGCCACGGCGAAAGCCTGACCTATACCGACTGGGCGCGCGACAATTACTGGCGCGCCGTCGCCCATGTGATCGGCACCGGCCGCGCGGTAGGGGTCGAGGCCGATCATCTGACCATGGTCAATGCCGAGAAGTTCAACCATTTCCTGCGCCCGGGCCGCGGGCTCGATATCGCGCCGGGCACGATGGCGCAGCGGATGGTGAAATCGCCCGCCGAGATCGAGCTGATCCGCCATGGCGCGGCGGTGGCCGATATCGGCGGCTTTGCGATCCATGGCACGATCAAGGAAGGTCTGCGCGAGATCGACGTGGCGATGGCCGGGCGCGACGCGATGGAGGCGGAGATCGCCGCGCGCTTCCCCGATGCGGAATATCGCGACACCTGGGTGTGGTTCCAGTCCGGGCTGAACACCGATGGCGCGCATAACCCCGTCACCGCGCGCAAGCTGAAACGCGGCGATATCCTCTCGCTCAACTGCTTTCCGATGATCTCGGGCTATTACACCGCGCTCGAACGCACGCTCTTCGTGGGTGAGGTCGATGCGGCGAGCCGGAAGATCTGGGAGGCGAATGTCGCCGCGCATGAATATGGCATGAGCCTGCTGAAACCCGGCGCCCGGTGCGATGAGATCACCGCCCAGATCAACGCCTTCTTTGCCGAGCGGGATCTCTTGCAGTACCGCACCTTCGGTTATGGCCACAGCTTCGGCGTGCTTTCGCATTACTACGGCCGCGAGGCGGGGCTCGAGCTGCGCGAGGACATCGACACCGTGCTCGAGGAGGGGATGGTGATCTCGATGGAGCCGATGCTGACGCTGCCGCTCGGCCTGCCCGGCGCCGGCGGCTATCGCGAGCACGACATTCTGGTGATCGGCGCCGAGGGGGCAGAGGACATCACGAAATATCCCTACGGTCCGGCCTTCAACGTGGTCGGCTGACCGATGCGGGGACCGGAGGCGGGCCATCGCCCGCCTTCGGATCGCGCCGGATGTCGTGGCGCGGCGCCCCGGCCGGATCGGGGGGCGTGCCCAAGAGCTGCGCAACTTGTGGCCGCGAGGCGTGGTTTTCCTGCCCTATTCCCGCCGATGCGGAACCGCAGACGGGTCTCGGGGGTTGACCTTGGGGCGCCGGGCGGGAACGTAAGTCAATCGGAACCGGGCCGCGCCCGGGGATTCGCTCTTTCAAGATCAGGTGCTGCCGTGGGTCGTCGTTCAGTTTCGCGTAGTCGTGTCATCGTTTCGGGGCTTCTGGCCGCGGCCTTGCTTGCGGGCTGTGCCGCCGAGCCGATGCAACCGGCTTCGGTTTCCTCCTCTTCGGCGGTGCCGCCGGAATATCAGGACCGGCCCGACGGCGACATCGTGGTGCCGGCGGTGAACCCGAAATACCTCAATGAGCGCAACCGGCGCCGCTGGGTCGATTACACCGGGCCGGAAGAGCCGGGCACGATCGTCGTCGACCCCTATGCGCGGCTGCTTTATCACGTCGTGGAACCGGGGCGCGCGATGCGCTTCGGCGTCGCCGTGGGCAAGGCGGGCAAGGGCTTTTCCGGCAATGCCGTCGTCGGGCGCAAGGAAGAATACCCGCACTGGACGCCGACGAAGAACATGATCCGCAACGATCCGGCGCTTTACGGCCCGCTCGCCGGCGGGCTCAAGGGCGGGCTCGACAACCCGCTCGGTGCGCGCGCGCTTTACCTCTACCGGGGCGGCAAGGACACTTATTACCGCATCCACGGCACGATGGATCCGTCCTCGATCGGGCGGGCGACCTCGGCCGGCTGCATCCGCCTGTTCAATCAGGACATCATGGACATGTTCGACGAGGCCGCGCTCGGCACCAAGGTGAAGGTGCGTTCGCGCGCCGAGAGCCTGATGATGGAGGGGCCGGTGGTCGAGCTGCACACCGGCTACGTCGTGCCCGCCGATGCGACCGATGTGATCGCCCAGGACGAGGCCGCCTATCAGGCCGGGCTCGAACAGGACTACACCCAGTTCGAACAGGAACAGCACGCCGCCGCCGTCGCCTCGGCGGAGGAACGCGGCGCCTCGGGCAACTGAGGCCCCGCGCCGCGGCCGGAGGCCTCAGCGGCAGAGGATGACGTAATCCTTGCGGGTGGTCTCGATCACCCGCCAGATGCCGGTGAAGCCCGGGCGCAGCACGAAAGCGTCGCCCGGCCCCACCTCGAGCCGCGATCCGTCGTCGCCCTCGATCACCGAGCGGCCGGCGAGGATGCGGCAATATTCCCATTCGTCATAGCTGACGCGCCAGGCGCCCGGGGTGCTTTCCCAGATGCCGCAGTAAAGGCCGCGGTCGTCCTCGAGGTTCCAGGTGCTGTGCACCGGATCGCCCGCGACGAGCTTCGCGGCCTCGGGGCGGGTGATTTCGGGCGTGCCTTGCGGGGTGAGGGCTTCGATCAGCATCGGTGTTCCTGGGATTTGGGGCGAGGGGGCGCTGCCCCCGCCGAGGCGGGGCCTCGGCCCCCCGAGGTATTTTGGGCAAGATGAAAGGGCGGGGGGTCGGTCGGTCCAGTGCACCTCGGTGAGGTCGTTCGCCTGGGTCGGCGCATTCTCCCAGAGCCCCGCGATCTTCGCATTGGCGACGCCGGTCTTGGCGAGCTGGAAGAGATAGCCGTTGACGTAATCCTTCGCGATCATCTCCTCGGCGGCGCGGGTCAGCCGGCTGCGGTCGGCGGGCGCCGTGGCGCGGTCGAGCTCGCTCATCAGCGTCACGAATTCGGGCTTGCCATAGCCGAAGTAATAATCGGGCCGCGCGTAGATGTTGAGATCGTTCGGCTCGGTATGGCTGACGATCGTGAGGTCGAAGTCATGGCCCTTGAACACCTGTTCGAGCCACTGCGCCCATTCGAGATTGGTGATCTTCGTCCTGATCCCCACCGCGGCAAGCTGCGCCGCCACGATCTCGCCGCCGCGCCGCGCATAGGAGGGCGGCGGCAGCGCGAGGCGCAGGGTCAGATCGCTCACCCCGGCCTCGGCCAGAAGCTGTTTCGAGAGCGCGGGGTCATAGGCGGAAAGCCCGGTGAGATCGACGTAATCGGGGCTGTGCGGCGGGAAATGGGTGCCGATCGGCGTGCCATAACCGAACATCGCGCCGTCGATGATCTCCTGGCGGTCGATCGCATGGGCGATCGCCTGACGCACCTTGATGTCGTTGAGCGGCGGGTTGCGGTTGTTCATCGCGAGGATCGTCTCGCCCTCGGTGGTGCCGACGATCACGCGAAAGCGCGGATCGGCCTCGAACTGCGCCAGCGTCTCGGGGGCGGGGAAGTTCGGGAAGGCGTCGACATCGCCCGACATCATCGCGGCGAAGGCGGCGGTCGGGTCGGAGATGAAGCGGAAGGTCGCCTTCGCCAGCGCCGGTTTCAGCCCGCGATAGCCCGGGAAGGCGGTGAGCGTGATGTGATCGCCCTGCACCCAGTCGGCGAACTGGAAGGGGCCGGTGCCGACCGGATGGGTGGCCTCGGTCGCGGCGCTTTCGGGCGCGACGATCACCGCGTCACCCCAGGCCATCTTCACCGGAAAGGCGCCGTCGGGGGCGGCAAGCGTCACCTGCACCGTCAGCGGGTCAAGCACGGTGACATCGGTGATCCCGGCGAAAAGCGCCTTCTGCGCATTGGCGCTGTCCTCGGCGCGCGCGCGGTCGAGGCTGAATTTCACGTCGCCCGCGTCGAAGCTGGTGCCGTCGTGGAAACTCACCCCGGGCTGCAGGTGAAAGGTATAGACCTTGCCATCTTCGGAAACATCCCAGCTTTGCGCGAGGTCGGGGCGGATCGTGCCGTCGGAGGCAAAGCGCGTCAGCCCTTCGAAGACATTGGCATAGACCACCTCGTCGATCGCGGCGGCGGCGCCGGCGGTCGGATCGAGGTTCGGCGGTTCGAGCACCATGCCGATGGTGATGCTGTCGGGCGCGGCCAGGGCGGCACCGGTCGAAAACGCAAGCGCGGCGGCCGCGGCGAGAAGGCGGGATTTCATGAGGCCTCCCTGAGGGTTGGAGGGGTTTTGCGCATGATCTGCGGCTTGCGCGCCGCAATCAAGCCCTTCTGCGCGGCGGTCACGGCGGGGCGAGGGGGATGACGCGGCGTGCTTTCCCCCTCGCCGCCGCGCTGCGGCAGTCTTTCTTTGCAATGCGGGCGCGGGGCGAGTAGGAAGCGCGCCAAGCGAGAGGAGGACGCGATGAGTGCAACCGGGTCCGGGCGGCAGCTGATGCCGGCCGATATCGCGGCGATGAAGGGCAAGGCCCCGATCGTCTGTCTCACGGCCTATACCACGCCGGTGGCGAAGATTGCCGATGCCGCCTGCGACGTCGTGCTCGTCGGCGACAGCGTGGGGATGGTGCTGCATGGGCTGCCCTCGACGCTGGGCGTGACGATGGAGATGATGATCCTGCACGGCCAGGCGGTGGCACGCGGGCTTGGCCATGCGCTGATGGTCGTCGACATGCCCTTCGGCAGCTATGAGGAGGGGCCGGCGCAGGCCTTTCGCAACGCGTGCCGGCTGATGGCGGAGACCGGCGCCGGGGCGGTGAAGCTCGAAGGCGGGCGGCACATGGCGGAAACGATCGCCTTTCTCACCGCGCGCGGCGTGCCGGTGATGGCCCATGTCGGGCTGACGCCGCAATCGGTCAACACGCTTGGCGGCTACAAGGTGCAGGGCAAGGGCGCGGATGCGGCGCGGCTGCGCTCCGATGCGCTGGCCGTCGCGGCGGCGGGGGCCTTTGCGGTGGTGCTCGAGAAGGTGCCGGCCAAGCTCGCACGAGAGATCACCGCGGCGATCGGCATTCCGACGATCGGCATCGGCGCCGGCGTCGATTGCGACGGCCAGGTGCTGGTGATCGACGACATGCTCGGCCTGTTCTCCGATTTCCGGCCGAAATTCGTGAAACGCTATGCCGAGCTTGGCGCCACGGCGGCCGAGGCGGTGGCAAATTACGCCGCGGAGGTGCGCGCGCGCGCCTTCCCCGGGGTGGAACATTCCTTCGTCGACGAGGGCGGCAAATGACTCAGGTGATCCGGAGCTCGGCCGAGCTGCGCGAGAAGGTCGCGGGCTGGAAACGCTCGGGCATGCTGGTCGGCGTGGTGCCGACGATGGGGGCGCTGCACGACGGGCACATGAGCCTCGTGCGGGCGGCGCGCGAACAGTCGGACCGGGTGATCGTGACGATCTTCGTCAACCCGATGCAGTTCAACAATGTCGACGATCTGAAGAAATATCCCCGCGACGAGGGCCATGACATCGGCATGCTCGAGGCGGAGGGGGTCGACGTGCTCTTCGCGCCGGGCGTCGACGAGGTCTATCCCGAGGGCTTCGCCACGGTGGTCTCGGTCGCGGGCGTCTCCGAGCCGATGGAGGGCGCCTTCCGCCCGGGCCATTTCGACGGCGTGGCGACGGTGGTCGCGAAGCTCTTCGGCATGACGCAGGCGGGGCGCGCCTTCTTCGGCGAGAAGGACTGGCAGCAGCTGCAGGTGGTGAAACGCCTCGTCACCGATCTCAACATCCCGGTGCGGATCATCGGCTGCCCGACGATCCGCGAGGCGGACGGGCTGGCGATGTCCTCGCGCAATGTGCGGCTGAGCGCGGAGGAACGCGCGGTGGCGCCGCGGCTGCATGCGGTGATGCAGGCGGCGGCCGAGGCGCTGCGGCAGGGGGCATCGGTTCAGGAAACGCTGCAGACCGCGCAGGCGGAGATCCTCGAGGCGGGTTTCGCCGATGTCGAATATCTCGAACTGCGCACGGTCGAGGGGCTGCGCCCGGCCTGCGATCTGAGCGCGCCGGCGCGAATGCTCGTCGCCGCGACGCTGGGCGATGTGCGCCTGATCGACAATATCGCGGTGTGATCGCCGGCCGGGGGCGCCGCCCCCGGACCCCCGAGGTATTTCGGGCAAGATGAAGGGACGGGCTTTCATCTTGCCGAAAATACCTCGGGGGGAGTCCGCAGGACGGGGGG
This sequence comes from Paenirhodobacter sp., assembly GCF_050177655.1. NCBI lineage: Bacteria > Pseudomonadati > Pseudomonadota > Alphaproteobacteria > Rhodobacterales > Paenirhodobacter > Paenirhodobacter sp. Next base: position 55,224 of record NZ_JBFXGV010000002.1, on the reverse strand, counting down.
CAGCGCCCCCCTCCGCGCTCAGTCCAGCAGCAATTCGGCCAGCACGAGGGCCATGACCTTCGCGCTGTCGACCATGTCCCCGATCCCGACCCATTCATCGGGCTGATGCGCCTGTTCGAGCTGCCCCGGCCCGTAGGCGATGCAGTTCTTCAGCCGTCCGATGCGGTCGATGTGTTTCTGGTCATAGGTGCCGGGCGAGACGACATAGCCCGCGACGCGGCCCAGAACCGCCTCGATCGCCATGGCGGTCGAGCGCACGACGGGCGCGTCGCGGTCGGTCATCGTGGGCTGCACCTCGAAGAGGTCGCGGATCTCGCAGGAAAATCCCGGGCGGTTCTCGGTGAGGCGCGCGATCAGGTCGGTGATTTCCGATTTTACCTGCGCGATGTCCTCCTCGATCAGAAACCGCCGGTCGATCACGATGCGGCAGCGATCGGCGACGCAGGGGGCGGGAAGGGCGGTCGAACCCGGTTCGGGCTCCGCCTCACCGCCGTGGATCGAATTGATGTTCAGCGTCGATTGCCGCGCGCCCGCGGGGATCACCGGCATTGCCGTGTGTTTCGTGGCGAGGAGCGGGTAGAGCACCTCCTCGATTTCCGCGAGCAGCGCGCCCATGTGGCGGATCGCGCTATCGCCCAGAAACGGCATCGAGCCATGGGCGATGCGGCCCTTCGTCTCGATCTCGGCCCACCAGACGCCGCGATGGCCGAGGCAGATCTGGTCCTTGTGCAGCGGTTCGGGGATGAGGACATGCTGCACGCGGTCGGGCGCGAAATAGCCGCGTTCGGCCAGCCAGGCGACGCCGCCATAGCCGCCCGATTCCTCGTCCGCCGTGGCCGAGATCTCGATCGCGCCGGCGAACTCGGGGAAGATGGCGAGGAAGGCCTCGGCGGCGATCACCGCGCTCGCGAGGCCGCCCTTCATGTCGCTCGCCCCGCGGCCATAGAGCCGGTCGCCCTCCACCGCGCCGCCGAAGGGATCGCGGGTCCAGCCGTGGCCGACCTCGACCACGTCGTGATGGCCGTTGAAATGCACGCAGTCGCCGGGCCGCACCCCTTCGCGTCGCGCGACGAGGTTCCAGCGCGGATAGGCCGCGCAATCGCCCGGCGCGCCCTCGGCGCGCAGCAGTTCCACCGCGAAGCCCTGCCGCGCCAGCCGTTCGGCCAGCAGATCGCAGATCTCGCGATAGTTGCGCCCGGGCGGGTTCAGCGTCGGGATCCGCACCAGATCCTGCGCCAGCGCCACGAGATCGTCGCGGCGGCGCTCCACTTCGGCGCTGAGGCGGGCGGGATGGTCCATGCCCTGAGGCTAGCGCCGCCGCACCCGGCCGTAAACGGGAAACGGCTGGCACTGCCGTGCCGATTTCGCTAGCTTTTCGATGGACGGGTCTTCACAACTCCGTGTCGGCGACCCATTTGGTAAATACGATTAACATTGGAGGGTGCGATGGCCGATTTCGGCACGCAGATCGAGAAGAGCCAGCGCGACTTCGCGCAGGCCCAGGCGCAGATTTCGCAGATCACCGAGCGGATCGCCGTCGCGCGGGCCAAGATCGGCGCCGCGGGGGAGATCGGCCTCGACATCGAGAACGCGACGCTCGCCGATGTGCAATCCCATACCGATGCGATGAACGCCAATATCGCCGAGCTGATCATGGGGCTTGACGATGTCACCGCCGGTTTCTCGAAGGATTTCGAGGAGTTGCGCTCGAAGACCGGGTGGGAGAGCTTTGTCGGCGTCTTTGCCAAGGGCAAGTCGGAGTCGATGCGCGCCGAGCGGCTGCGCTCCGCCTCGATCGACGAGAAGCTGCAGGATCTGATCGCGAAATCGGACACGATCGTGAAGCTGCTCGATGGCCAGCTTTCGGTGCTGAACGCGCAGAAGGCGAAGGTGGAATCCAATCTTGGCGATACGCTCACCGAGCGGGAGGAGACGGTCGCCGGGCTCGAGGGGCTGCGCGCCGAGATCCTCGCGATGGATCCGAAGATCATCGAGCTCGAGAACCGGATCTCGATGGAGCAGGACGCGGCCGCGCGCACCCGGCTGGAGACGGAACTCGCGGATCTGAACATGCGCTACAACGCGCTCGTGCAGGACGAACAGGTCGCGATCGCGAAAAGCCAGACGCTCGAGCGCTATATCGAGCAGGGCAAGACCTGGGTCGACAGCCTGACCAACCAGGCCGCGACGCAGATGGTGCTGATCAACAAGCTGATGACCGACACGAAGCAGCGCGTGGTTCTGTACGATGCGCTGACGAAATCGCTCAAGACCGCGCAGCAGCAGGACATCGCGCATCGGATCAACGAGATCGGGGTGAAGACCGATCAGGAGGCGCAGGTCGCGATGGCGGGGATCGGGGCGGCGACGAATGCGCGGATGGCCGAGATGCTGGAGGCGCATGGCGACCAGATGGTCTTCGCGCGCAAGGTGCTCGAGGACAAGGCGAAGGCGGACGAACGCTTTGCCCGCCGCTTTGCCGCGATCGTCGAGAAGCACGACAAGAACCTCTACGGCAGCTGAGGCGGCGACGCCGGTCGCGGCACCGAAGAGGCCCGGGGAGGGCGGCAAGGATGAACTGGCTCAGACGACGTTTCGCGCGCTGGCACCCGCCGGAGGTGCCCGCGGGCCTGCGGATGGTGATCGTGCATATCGGCAAGACCGGGGGCACCGCGCTCGCCTCCGTTTTCGCGCAGGATCACGCGGTGCGGGGGCACGAACGCGCCCGCGTGCTTGGCCATTCCGAGACGCTGACGCGCGCGGCGCAAAGCTTCCCCGGGGTCGAGATCGGATTTTGCCTGCGCGACCCGGTCGAGCGTTTCGTCTCCGGTTTCTACAGCCGTCAGCGCAAGGGCCGTCCGCGCTACAACAGCGACTGGACGCCGGTCGAGGCCGAGGTCTTCACCCGCTTCCCGACGCCCGACGCGCTGGGCCGGGCGCTGGCCGCGGGCGATCCGCTGGCGGCGCGGGCGATGGAAGGGGTGGTGCATCTCAAACGCGGGCTCGCGCATTACCTCGAGGGGGTCGCGGCGCTGGAGCGGCATGGCGCGCGGATCGGCTTCATCGGCATGCAGGAGAGCCTTGCGCGTGATGTCGAATGGCTGCGCCGGCGGCTCGATCTTGCGCCGGAGGCGGTGCTGCGGCTTGACGATGTCGGCGCGCATCGCAACCCCGCCGCGGTCGACAAGACGCTTTCGCCCGAGGCGCGTGCGGCGCTAAAGGCGCATTACGCGGGTGATTACGCGGTGCGCGACTGGTGCCGGGCGAAGCGACGGGAGCTTGGCCTTGACTGAGCTGGGCGAGGCGCTCACCCGCGACCATCGGGTGCTGAGCGACGAGATCGAGACCCGGCGCTATTTCGCGAAATTCGCGCGGATCACCGGGCTGATGGGCTCGGTCGCGCGCGAGATGGGGCAGGGTGGCGCGCTGGCCCCTTCCGACAGCGAGATCCTGGTGCGCTATGCCGAGGCGCTGGCCGCCACCTTCCGGGCGCTGTCGCTGAAATACCTGATCGCGGGGCGGATCGGCGGCCCGGCGCAGCGGCATCTGACGATCGACCTGCACGAGAGCGGTTTCCCGATCTATCAGGAACTCGCCACGATGGCGAATGACGCGGCGCAGGCGCCGGCGCGGCTGGCCACGATGGCCCCGGCCGAGGAGCTGAAGGACCGGATGGTGCGCCAGATCGTCGGCGCGCGGGAGGTGCCGGTCGACCTGCAATATGCGCTCAGCCAGCGGCTTTACTGCGAGGCGCTGGCGGTGGGCGGGCTGTTCTTTCCGGCGATGCCGCCCGAGCTGCGCGGGCTGGGCGAGATCGGCGGCACGCGGCGCAGCTACCGGCTGCACTGGGCGGTCTATGACAGCCAGCTGAACGTGCCCGTGGTGCATATCCTCGAGCTCGAGGACAGCGGGCGGCAGGCGCTTGCGCAGGATGAGGGGCGGCTTGCGCGGCTTCAGGCGCATCTGATGGCGCAGGCGGGCAGCGGGCTGAAGCTCGTCACCATCGCGCGCGGGATCGACACCGATTTCGCCGATCTGCACCCGAAGCGGCTGCGCCGGATCCATCTCGGCCCGATGTATTCGAGCGTCTACACGCTCCAGACGGGGCCGATCCGCGAGGTGCTGGAACAGGCGCGCAGCTCGGAGGGCGATGACTGGGCGCTCGCCTGGACGATCGAGGAGCTGGAGAGCGCGCGGGTGGAACTGGAAAAGGGCTGGTTCTCGACGACCGAGCGGCAGGTCTTCGCGCTCGACCCGCTGGCGGGGGCGGAGGATCTTGGCGCGACGCGGATGCGCCGGGCGATCATCCTGCCGCAGCTGCCCTATCAGGTGCTCGCCGAGCAGGATCCGCCGGGCTTCCGCGACGTGCGCAAGTTCGTCGTCGGCCGCGACGGCAGGATCATCGTGCAATGACGGCGGCGGTACAGGGGCGCGTGCGTGCCACGCCGGGGGCGGAGGCGGCGGCGGTTCTCGTCGCGCTCGCCTTTTTCGGCTTCGGGCTCTGGCAGAACCGGTTTTTCTTCCATGACGACGCCTATATCTCGCTGCGCTATGCGGTGAACCTGCTGCATCACGGCGCGCTCGACTGGAACCCGGGCGAGCCGGTCGAGGGCTATACCAACTTCCTGCACGTGCTGCTGGCCGCGGGGGCGATGGCGCTCGGCCTTGGCCCGGAGGCGGCGCTGCGGGCGATCAATGCGCTCTCGGGGCTTGCGCTGATCGCGCTGATGGTGCCCGCCGCGCGGCAGGTCGCGCCGGGGCCGGAGCGTGCGGTCGAACGCGCGCTGGCGATCGTCACCGTGGGGGCGACGCCCGGGATCGCGACCTGGGTGATGGGCGGGCTCGAGCCGGTGATGCTTGCGGCGCTGCTGCTCGCGGGCATCCTCGGCGCGCTGCGGATCGCGCGGGAAGGGATGCGCCCCGGGGCGCTCGCGCTCGCGGCGGGGGGATTTTCGGCGGCGGTGCTGACGCGGATGGATGCGGCGGTGGTGATCGCCGCGGTGGGGGCGGCGCTTTTGCCCGTGCGCGGGCCGGACGGGCGGTGGATGCTCGCGGCCGGGGCGCTGGTGGTCGCGATCCCCGCGGCGGTCTCGCTTGCGCATATGGCCTGGCGCTACCAGACCTATGGGATGCTGATGCCGCTCACCTTCGCGGCGAAGACCGGCCTGCCCTGGGCCGAGCGCGCGACGCTCTTGCCGGCCTATCTGCGCACGATGGTGGCGGCGGCGCCCGTCGTCTATCTCGGGGCGCTGGGCGCGGTGCTGGGGCTGGGGCGCGGGCTGCGCGATCCGGCCTTCCGGATCCCGGCCTTCGCCCTTGCCGCGCAGCTCGCCTATGTCGTCTGGAGCGGCGGCGACCATATGCCGGGGGGGCGCGTGCTCCTCGTGGCGGTGGCGCCGGCGGCGCTTGCGCTGCTTGCCGTGCTGGCGCCGCGCCCGCTCCTGATGCGCCGCGGGATGCTCCTTTTCGTCACGCTGGTGACGATGGGCGCCGCGCTCACCGCGCCGGAGCGGCGGATGGACACGGCGGCCTTCATGGGCACGGTGATCGGGCGCCACATCGCCGGGGCCTGGCCCGAGGGCAGCCTCGTCGCGCTGCACACCGCCGGCTCGACCCCGTTCTTCGCCAATGACCGGCTGCGTTTCATCGACATGCTCGGCCTCAACGACCGGGCTATCGCCGAGCGCCGCGACGTGCCGAAACGCGCGCTCCTGCAGATCCTGCCGGGGCATTTCAAGGGCGACGGCGCCTATGTGCTCGCGCGGCGGCCCGATTACATCATCGCCGGCGTGTCGGAGGGATCGCCGGTCGAGGCCGGGCTGTTCCTGAGCGACGTCGAGCTGGCCGAGCAGCCCGATTTTGCGCGCTGCTATGCGCTGCACCGCGAGGGTCTGCCGGTGCCCGCCGATCTGCTCCCCGCCGCGCCGATCGCCGATCGCGAGATCATTTTCCAGTATTATCAACGGATTTGCCCATGAGACCCGCCGAAAGCCAGATGGATCTGAAGGAAGAGGCGATCCGCGCGCATTACCCCGCGGCCGAGGCGATGCTCGCGGGTTTCGACCATGCGCCGCGGCTCGCGAAACCCTCGGCCCCGGCGCCGGTCGAGCACTCGCCCGGCATCTCCACCGGTGTGCGGCGGTTCCGCTCGACCACGCCGGGGCTGATCACGCGCGCGACGGCCCGCCCCGAAGGGGTGCGGCTGATCGAACGGATCGAGGCGGCCTCGGGCGATGCGCTGCCCTCGCCCGCGGTGGCGACGGTGCTGCAGGTGCTGCGCCGGTCGCTTGCGATCGCGCTGGCGGTGGGCGGCGCCTATGCCGAGGTCACCGGGCTTGCCGAGCTGAAGAAGGCGAACCTCGAGGGCCGTCTGCCCGAGCCAAAGCGCGCGGAGTTTTCCGAACTGCTGAGCGCCGAGGCCTTCGCGGTGCTTTCGGTCTTCGCCAATGCCACGGCCTTCCTGCTTGCGCCGCAGGCGGGGGAGGCGACGGTCGAGATCGGCGCGGTCGAGGAGGTGCTGAGCGACAATGCCGCGCTCGCGCTGCATGGCGCGCTTTGGGAGCTCGATCAGGACATCGCGACCCATGTCGATGGCGAGGATACGCGGCTCATCGCGACCGTGCTCGCCTTTGCCGAGGCGCTTTCGGCCAAGGCGCGGGCGCGGGGCGAGGCGGCGCCGCGGATCGGCCCCTTTACCGCGGCGGAATGGCGGGTGGAGGCGGACGATCTGCCGATCGCGGGCTTCGCGCCGGCGCGCAAGGCGCGGGGCACGCAGCTCGTGATGACCTTCAGGAAACCCGAGGAGGTCGTCGGCAACCATATCGCGAAATATCAGGCGATGCGGCTTGCGAAGATGCTGATGGCCTATGATTTCGAGCGGAAGATGAACCCTTTCGCCGAGATGGGCGGCTTCATCTTCACCTTCATGGGCGATGGCGCGCCGGGCACCGGCAAGACGACGCTGATCCAGATGATGGCCGGGTTGCTGAACGACTATTGCACGGCGGCGGGCTATCCGTTCCGCTACCAGAACTTCGGCATCGACAATATCGACAGCTATCAGGGCAAGTCGGGGCAGAACGCCAAGGCCTTCATTCAGTCGGTGATGGATCCGGCGGTGATCGGTTTCGGCACGGTGGACGACATCGACCAGATCGCGGGCAAGCGCGGCGACAAGCAGAGCTCGGCGGGCCAGCAGGAAGTGACCGCGGTGCTGATGGAGGCCTTCGCGGGCGCGAATACCGTGGTGCGGGGGAATTGCACCTTTGGCATGTTCTCGAACTACCCCGAGAATGTCGACGATGCGCTGCGCCAGCGCGCGGGGGCGCGGTTTCTGGTGGATGGCCCACAAAGCCGTGCCGATTACATCGACATCCTTGCGCTGCTTCTCGGCAAGAAGCACGACATCCCCTTGGGTCACCACGACCTTTTCGCCGCGCAGGCGATTCAGCGCGCGGTGGCCGAAAGTTTCGCCCGCCATGCGCGCCCTGCCGAGGCCGGTCTGATCGCGGTTTTCGAGGCGGTGCAGGCGCAGGTCGGCGCGCTCGACACGATCGAGAAGCTCGGCACCTATCTGAAGGCGATCCAGGAGGCCGATCCGCGCTTCACCGGGCGCGCGATCAAGAACATCACCGATGCGGTGAAGGTGCGGGCGATGGATTTCGAGCTGCCCGACGCCTGGATGGAAAAGCCGGAGCTGTTCCTCTTCCGCAGTTACGAGGAAAAGACCGCGATGATCGCCGAGCTGCGCCGCCCGATCACGGCGGAGATGGTGGTGCAGGAGATCAACCGCTATGCCGACAGCGAATTCCGCTATGCCGACAAGTCGGACGAGGCGGCGATCGAGGGCATGCTGCGCGACATGAAACGCGCGGAAGAGGCGAAGCGGCGTTATCTGGAGGGCAAGGCATGAGCTGTCTCAGCCTCGTCCTGCAGGCGCTGATCTACTCGGTGCCGATCTGCGGCGTGGCTTGGGCGACGGTGCGGATCGTGTCCCTACTTACCGCGCCGCCGAAATATGTGTTCTTGCAGATCCTCGCCCTACTGGTGTGGCTGATCGGATTGGCGCTGATGATCATTCCGAGCTTCTTCGGCGTCCTTTTCTGGGATTGGCCAGACGTTTGCGGCTTCGGCATCGACCAGGCCTCTGCACTTTACATACAATTCTGCTGGCTGCCTTTCCTTGCCTTTTTCCTGAGGCGAGAGAGCCGGGCGCGCGCCGCCAAAGCTGCCAGCGCTGCCCCTGACCTGGAGGAAGAAACCCCATGAACAATTTCCTGATCTATTTCGCGATCATCGCGCTCGCGGTCGGGTTTTTCCTGTCGCGCGCGGGCTGGGGCAAGATGCTGCTCCTCGTGCCGGTGGGGGCACTCGTTCCGGCCTTCTTCGGCACCGCCTCGGGCTGCGGCGCGGATTTCGCGCTGCACGCCCTCGAAGCCGGGCGCTGCCGGATCGGCGAGGCGGAACCCTTCCGCTTCTTCGCGGCCTATTTCGCCTTTGGCCTCGTCGCGGTGCTGGTGGCGAGCGTCCTGGTGAAGGGGCTGCGCGAGGTGATCGGAAAGGCGAAAGGGGCCTGAGGGCATGAAACGCCTGATCGAAAAGGGGCTGATGTTCGGCAATCTGGTGCGGGTCGATGCGCCCGCGCTGGTCGAGCGTTACAATCGCGCGCTTGAAAAACTCGCGGGCAAGCGTACGGCGCTGAGCGCGTTTCACATCGACCTTTCCGGTTTCTCGCCCGAGATCGGCGACGAGCTGGGCGACGATCTCTACCTCAACCCGAACGGCTGTAACCGGCAGTTCATCCTGCTCTCGACCGAGCAGAAATCGGCGCCGCTGCTCAACGCGAAATTCTCCACCTCGCGCACGATCCTGCGCCGCTTCATCGAGGAGAACGAAGCGCAGCTTTTTTCGCTGACCGCGCGCGACGCGGTGGCAGGGGAGCTCGAGAACACCGTCTTCGAACTGGACACCGCCGCCGCGCTTTTCGACATCCGGAGCGTCACGGTGATCGCCGACACCACCGGCAACCATGTCGCCGAGGCGGAAAAGCTTGCCGGCCTCGTCACCCGGTTCCGCACCGAGCCGGAGGGCTGGCATGACGACCGGCTGATCGCCGAGATGATCGCGCTGGCGGAAAAGACCGGCGACGTCACCCGCAACCCGATCGCGCTGAAGGCGACGCGCTTCGAGACGCCGGATTTCTGGACGGCGCATTTCGGCGGGATCTACATCTTCCGTTCGGTGGCCGAGCCTGCTGCGCTCTGGATGGGCGATCCGCCCGGGGCGCTGCCGATCCCCGCCTACGGCCGTGCGAGCCGCAACGAGATCGCGCGCTTTCTCGACCGCAACGCGCTGGTCGAGCCGATCGTTCAGGCGCGCGGCACCGATGCCGGCGCGATCCTGCGCCAGAAGATGGATTTCATCCTCGTCGAGGCGGCGGCGGCGCTGGGCCTCGATGCCGGATCGGGTTCGCGGCGGGAGCTGCGCGCGGTGGCGCAGCGGCTTGGCGCCGCGCTGCCCGAGGAGTTCCGCGCGCTCGCCGATCTTCTGCGCTGGGTCGAGGCGGGGGGGAACTGGCCGCTGATCTCCTCGAGCCATCCGGCCTATTTCTACACTTTGCGGGCGGCGCCCGGCCCGCTGCGCGACCTCGTCAACATGCTCCTGGCCGAGCTGAGCCCGCTCGACGTGCGCCAGCTTTTCATCTGCCACAAGGAGCTCTTCTATCGCCTCTACGCCACCTGGCCCGAGGCGAAGAAGGCCTATGTGGCGGATTTCCTCGAAAGGGAGTATCAGATCGACAAGGCGGGCGCGCGTGCGCAGCTGTTCGGGCCGGAGCCGGGCATGGCCGAGGAGGCGCCGGTGCGGGCCGCGGCCGGGCCCTGGGGCGCGGCGGGCAAGGCCACCGAGGCGGCCCCGGCGCGCGATCCGATCGACCTTGTGGGGCCCTGGGGGCCGGTATTGAGGGGGCGCAGGTGATGCGGTTCTTTCGGATTGCCCTTGTCTGGATCGTCGCCGTCTTTGCGGTGCACGGGATCCTGCGGATCTATCTGCGCTCGCTCAAGCGCGAGGCGCTGGAAAACGCCTGGGATCGCGGCGAGGCGGGCGGTGCGCTTTCGCGCGACGACTATGTCGCGGCGGAGATGGTGCGTTTCGATCGCTCGCTGCTTCTGAAGATCATCGCGCTGGTCTATGTGCTGCCGGTGATCGTGGTCGGCGTGATCATCTATTTCGTGAATTACAACTGAGGACGGACGATGCTGCGCAAGATCAAATGGATTCTGACGGGGATCGTGGTGCTGATCGTGGCGCTGTTCCTGAACTACGTGATGCCGCATCACAACACGGTGCGGGTGACCAATGTCTACAACAAGCTCACCCATGTCGACACCGGGATCAGCTCGATCTTCTATGCCTCGCCCGACAGCGGTTCGGCGGCCTCCGCGACCGGCGATCGCGACATCCTCTTCATCCAGACGGTGCGGCCGAACGGCAAGGTGCTGGTGTTCCGCAACGAGGATACCGGCTGGATCTGGCCGCCCTATTTCAAATACGACAGCTCGAATCTGCAGGCGGAGGCGGCGAATGCAGTCTCGCAGGAGCCGAATGCGAAATGGGTTTCGGTGACCTCGTATGGCTGGCGTATCGCCTGGCTTTCGGCCTTCCCGAACGCGGTGCGGATCGTGCCGGTGGACGGGCCGGAGGCGACGATCTTCCCCTGGCTGAACATCGTGATCCTGGGGATCCTGCTGCTGATCTTGCTGCTGATCCGGGCGATGTGGCTGCAGTTCCGGCAGCGCACGATCGACCCGCTGCTCGAGGACGCCTCCGAGGCCTGGGACGAGGTCGAGGAGCGCGCCGATGCCGCGGGCGATCATGCGCGGGGCGTCTGGGGGCGGTTCACCGGCTGGCTCGGCACCTGGTCGGGCAAGCCGCGGAAGTGAGGGGGAGGCCGGGGAGGGGGCTCCGCCCCCGGCCTGCGGCCTCCCCCGAGGTATTTTCGGCAAGATGAAGGGGCGCGGCGGCGCCCCTTTTCAGGCGCCGTAGGGCGTCCAGACGGTTTTCACCTGCACCGCATGGCCGAGCGTCTCGCGCGGATCCTGCGCGGCCCAGTCGCGCGGCCCGGGGCACCAGACCGCCTTGAGGTTGCCGGTGCTCTCGCGCTCGACCATCGCCGCCTCCTCGGGGCCGCCCGCATGCCAGAGCGCGGCGACATCGTCGTGCTGGGCAAGCGTCTTCGCCAGTTCCTCGCGCGGGCCGGTGACGAGGTTGACCACCCCGCCCGGCAGGTCGGAGCAGTCGAAGACCTGCGCGAGATCGGTCGCGGCGAAGGGCTGCGCCATGGCGGGGATCGCGACGACGCGGTTGCCCATCGCGATCGCCGGCAGCACGAGCGCGGCAAGGCCCAGAAGCGGCTGGGCATTGGCGCAGGCGATGCCGATCACGCCCCAGGGTTCGCTCAGCGCGAGGGTCAGCATCTTCGCCCGCGTCGCGGCGACCTCGCCCGCCATTTTGTCCGCCAGTGCGGCGGCGCGGAAGGCAAGGCGGATCGTCGCTTCGACCTCGGCCGGGTCATGGCCGCTCTCGCGCAGCCGCGCCTCGAACTCCGCCTGCCGCGTGGCGAGGTTCTCGGCGAGGAAATAGAGCACCTGCGCGCGGGCGTGGCCGGTCATCTTTCCCCAGCCCGCGGCCTTCTGCGCCGCCTCGACCGCGTTGCGGATGTCCTTGCGCGAACCGGTGGGGGCGAGGCCGATCTCGGCGCCCGCGGGGGAAAGGATGCGCCAGCTTTGGCCCCCTTCGGGGCGCTTCTGCGCGCCGCCGATGTAGAGCTTCGCGGTGCGGTCGATGGTGGTTTCCGTCTTCGCCGTGCCGGGCGCGGGGGCGGCGGAAAAGTCGGGGGCGGGGGCCTCGGTCAACATACTCGGCGCGGGGGCGCGGAGGTATTCGGCAAAGCCGGCGCGCCCGCCCTCGCGGCCAAAGCCGCTCTCGCGCATGCCGCCGAAGGGGGCGGCGGCGTCGAAGACATTAGCGCAGTTGATCCAGACGGTGCCGGCCTTCAGCCGCGCGGCGATGTCGTTCGCGAGCGTGATGTTTTCCGACCAGATCGCGGCGGCGAGGCCGTAGCGGGTGTTGTTCGCAAGCTCGACCGCCTCGGCCGGCGTGCGGAAGGTGGTGAGCGTGGCGATCGGGCCGAAGATTTCTTCGATGCTTGCCGGGTTGGCGGGTTCCGCGCCCAGGAGCAGCCCCGGCGCGCAGAAGCAGCCCGTCGCGGGCAGTTGCCCCTCGGGCCGGATCAGGCGCGCGCCCGCGGCCTCGCCCTGCGCCACCAGATCGCGGATCCGGGCGAGCTGCACCGGGTGCACGATCGCGCCGATGTCGGTGCATTTGTCGAGCGGGTCGCCGATGCGCAGCCTGGCCATGCGGGCGGTGAGCAGGGCGGTGAAGCGTTCGGCCACCGCTTCGGCGACGAGCAAACGCGAGCCCGCGCAGCAGACCTGCCCCTGGTTGAACCAGATCGAATTCACCACGCCCTCGACCGCGGCGTCGAGATCGGCGTCGGCGAAGACGAGGAAGGGGGATTTGCCGCCGAGTTCCAGCGTCAGCGCCTTGCCCGAGCCGGCGGTGGCGGCGCGGATCGCACGGCCGACTTCCGTCGAGCCGGTGAAGGCGATCTTGTCGACCTTTTCGGCGACGAGGGCGGCACCGGTGCGCCCGTCGCCGGTGACGACGTTCACCACGCCCTTCGGCAGGCCGATCTCGGCGCAGATCTCGGCGAAGGCCAGCGCCGTGAGCGGCGTGTATTCGGCGGGTTTCAGCACCACGGTATTGCCGGCGGCGAGGGCGGGGGCGAGCTTCCACGCCAGCATCAGCAGCGGGAAATTCCAGGGGATCACCGCGCCGACGACGCCATGGGGGGCATGGCCGGGGAACTCGGTCTCGGCGAGCTCGGCCCATCCGGCGTGATGGTAGAAATGCCGGATCGCGAGCGGCAGATCGGCCTCGCGCGCCTCGCGCAGCGGCTTGCCGGTGTCGAGGCATTCGAGCACGGAAAGGAAGCGCTCGCGTTTCTGCAGATGCCGCGCGATCGCGTAAAGCCATTTCGCGCGCGCGTGCCCCGCAAGCGCCGCCCAGCCGGGCGCCGCCGCCCGCGCCGCGGCGACGGCCTGCGCGATGTCGGCATCGCTGCCCTGCGTCACCTCGGCCAGCACCGCGCCGGTGGCGGGGTTTTCGCTGGTGAAGGTCTCGCCCGGCGCGGTGAAGGCGCCGTCGATGTAATGACCAAAGCGCCCGCGCGCCTTGAGCCAGCCCTGCACCTCGCCCGTCGCCTCGGGGGCGGGGCCGTAGTCCATCGTTTCGAGAATTTCCATGACGGTCGGCATCTTTCCCTCGGGCCCCCTGGTTCAGGCCAGCGCGTGGCGGTGTGCGGCGGCATAGCGCCCGGTGACATGGGTTTCGAGCTGGCGCTCGATGTCGCCCAGCATCGAGGAGGCGCCGAGGCGGAAGAGATCGGGGCGCAGCCAGTCGCGGCCCATCTCCTCGCGCATCAGGATCTGCCAGGTGAGCGCGTCCTTCGCCGTTTTCATCCCGCCCGCCGGCTTGAAGCCGATGCGCTGGCCGGTGCGCGCGCCGTAATCGCGCAGCGCCCGCACCATGGTGAGCGAGACCGGCAGCGTGGCGTTCACACCCTCCTTGCCGGTCGAGGTCTTTATGAAATCGGCGCCCGCCTGCATCGCGACCATCGAGGCCTTGTAGACATTGGAGAGCGTCTGCAGATCGCCGGTGGCGAGGATCGCCTTCATATGGGCGGTGCCGCAGGCCTCGCGCATCGCTGCGATCTCGTCGTAAAGCGCGGACCAGTCGGCGCGCAGCACATGGGCGCGGGTGATGACGATGTCGATCTCGGCGGCGCCCTCGTCATGCGCATAGCGGATCTCGGCCAGCCGCAGCGGCAGCGGCATCAGCCCGGCCGGGAAGCCGGTCGCGACCGAGGCGACGGGGATGCCCGAGCCCGCGAGCGCGCGCACCGCGGCGGAGACCATCGTCGGATAGACGCAGACGGCGCCGGTGGTGAGGTGCTCGAGCCCGAGGCCCGCGAGGATGTGACTGGCGAGCGGCGCGCGCGCCTTCGCGCAAAGCCGGGCGACGCGCGCCTCGGTGTCGTCGCCGGCAAGCGTCGTCAGGTCCATGCAGCGGATCGCATTGACGAGCCAGGCCGCCTGATAGTTTTTCTTCAGCCCGCGGCGCGCGGTCAGATCCGCGGCGCGGGCCTCGGCGGCGGGGGTGTTCACGGCCACGTCCTCGAACCAGGAGGGGGTGAGGTCGGTGCCGGGATTGCGGTGATCTTCGGTCATGGCGGTCCTGCGATGGGGTCCGGGGGCGCTCGCCGCAGGCTACCCGGGCCGGGCGCCGGCTTCAACGGGAAGGCGCGGGGGCGATGTCGGCGCCGGGGCTGCGACCGATCGCCCCGACCCCTGTCGCGCGCGGGAATTTTGCCGAAAATCGGAACGGGGCGGTTGCCACATGGGGTATTTTCGGCAAGGTGCGCTCGGGGTGAGTGTGATGACGATGACGATGGTTGGTGCACAGGAGCGGGAAGCCTTCGCGATCGAGCGGTTGCTCGACGGGCAGGGGGGCTGGCGCAGCCTCGTGCGAGAGATGGTGGCGCTCTGGCCGGAGGAGGCGCCGCTCGAGATCGGATTCGCGCTGGTTTCGGCGGCGGCCGCGATCGAGGCGAATTTCGCCCCCGGAAGCCCCGCGCGCGAGGCGGCCTTGCACGGCTATCGGCTGGCGGCGCTCCTGAGCATGGACGTTCATGCGATGGGCCTGCTCGGCATGTCCCACGCGCGGGCGGGCGATCTCGAGACCTATTGGGAGATCGACCCGTTCTTTGCCCGGCTTTAGGGGGCGGCGCACCGCCCCCGGCCGTTCGGATCAGGCGTTGGCGGCGCGGATGTTCTCCGCCGCTTCCTTGTTGTAGGTCACGCCCTTGTCGTCGAAGAGCTTGTCGAGCTCGCCCGAGAGGGTCATCTCGGTGACGATGTCGCAGCCGCCGACGAATTCGCCCTTGACGTAGAGCTGCGGGATCGTCGGCCAGTCGGAGAAGTCCTTGATCCCCTGACGCACCTCGGCATCGGCGAGGACGTTGACGTCCTTGTAGGCCACGCCGAGATAGTTCAGCACGCCGGCGACGCGGCTCGAGAACCCGCATTGCGGCATTTCCTTCGTGCCCTTCATGTAGAGCACCACGTCATTGCCTTCGATTTCCGCCTTGATCTGGTCGATCGCGCTCATTTCCGTGTCCTTTCTCACCCGGGGAGGTTCATTCCGGGGCTTTGGTGGTGAGGGCGAGCGCGTGGAGCGGCGCATTCGGCCCGTCCATCGCGCCTTTCAGCGCGGCGAAGACGGCGCGTTGCTGCTGCACCCGGTTCAGGCCCTTGAAGGAGGCGTCGACCACCTCGGCCGCCCAGTGATTCCCGTCACCGGCCAAGTCGGTGATGGTGATCTTCGCGTCGGGGAACCCGTCGCGGATCAGGGCCTCGATATCATGCGCTTCCATCGGCATCTGGCTCTCCTCGTCCTTTGCCCCAATCTAGGCTGCGGGCCGGGAGGGGGCAAGGGGCGGCGGTTGTGCGCGGGGCGGCCGGGGACGCCTCCGGCGGGAGTATTTTCGCCAGGAAAACGCATGCTCCGGAAAGAGGAGAGGCCTGCCCATTTTCCTTGGAGAAATACTCTCGGGGGGTGCGGGGGGCGGAAAGCCCCCCGTCCGCAGTGTCAGCCCTCGATCGCCTGGGCAAAGGCGGAGCGGTAGAGCAGCGAGAGCGCGGCCATCGGTTCCGCCTCGGCGCCGAAGGTGACATCCTTGCCGCCGAAGGTGCCGACGCGGGTGAGCGGCACGTCGGTCACGAGGGCCGCCGCCTCGAGCGCCGCGGCGCCGGCCGCGTCGCAGGCCACGAGGTAACGCGCCTGATCCTCGCCGAAGAGCGTGCCGATCTCGGTCGCGTCGAGCTGCAGGCCGATGCCGGCGCCCTCGGCCATCTCGAAGGCGGCGAGCGCCAGCCCGCCATCGGCGAGATCGGCCGCGGCCTTCACCAGCTTGCCGTTCGCGCGCAGGAATTCACCGTGCTTGCGTTCGGCTTCCAGATCGACGGCGGGGGCATCGCCCTCCTCGAGGCCGAAGGCCTCGGCGGCAAGCGCCGACTGGCCCAGATGGCCGAAGGTCTCGCCGATCACCAGCGCGATGTCGCCCTCGCCCGGTTCGCCGGCGATCAGATCGTCGAGCGATTTCAAGAGGCCCACGGCGCCGATCGTCGGGGTGGGCAGGATGCCCGAGCCGTCGGTTTCGTTGTAAAGCGAGACGTTGCCCGAGACGATCGGGAAGTCGAGCGCCTTGCAGGCCTCGGAGATGCCTTTGATGGAGCCGACGAACTGGCCCATGATCTCGGGCTTCTCGGGGTTGCCGAAGTTCATGTTGTCGGTCGTGGCGAGCGGCAGCGCGCCGACGGCGGAGAGGTTGCGATAGGCCTCGGCCACCGCCTGCTTGCCGCCCTCGTAGGGGTTCGCCTTGACGTAGCGCGGCGTCACGTCACTGGTGAAGGCCACCGCCTTGTCGGAGCCATGCACGCGCACGACGCCCGCGCCAAGGCCCGGGCGCACCACGCAATCGCCCATCACCTGGGTGTCGTATTGCTCGAAGACCCAGTTCTTCGCGGCATAGTTCGGCGACCCGATCAGCGCCTTCAGCGCCGCCATCGGGGTGATCGCGGGCAGCGCGCCCAGCGGCTTCGCCGGCGGCGTCTCGACCCAGGGGCGATCGTATTCCGGCGCGGCGGAGGAGAGTCTCGAGAGCGGAATATCCGCCTTCACCTCATTGCCGTGCAGGATCAGGAAGCGGTCCTCGGCGATCGTCTCGCCGACGATGGCGAAGTCGAGATCCCATTTCTGGAAGATCGCGCGGGCGACGTCTTCCTTTTCGGGCTTGAGCACCATGAGCATGCGCTCCTGGCTTTCCGACAGCATCATCTCATAGGCGGTCATGTTGCGCTCGCGCTGCGGTACGGCGTCGAGCTGCAGCTTGATGCCGAGGCCGCCCTTGTCGCCCATTTCGACGGCCGAGCAGGTCAGGCCCGCGGCGCCCATGTCCTGAATGGAAATCACCGCGTCGGTCTGCATCAGCTCCATGCAGGCCTCCATCAGGCATTTCTCGGTGAAGGGGTCGCCGACCTGCACGGTGGGGCGTTTTTCCTCGATCGTGTCGTCGAATTCGGCCGAGGCCATGGTGGCGCCGCCGACGCCGTCACGGCCGGTCTTCGCGCCAAGGTAAACCACCGGCATGCCGACGCCCGAGGCGGCGCAGTAGAAGATGTTGTCGGTGTCGGCGAGGCCCGCGGCGAAGGCGTTCACCAGGCAGTTGCCGTTGTAGGATTTGTGGAAGCGCACTTCGCCGCCGACGTTCGGCACGCCGAAGCAGTTGCCGTAATGGCCGACGCCCTCGACCACGCCCTTCACCAGATGCGGGGTCTTGGGGTGCGAGGGCACGCCGAAGCTCAGGCTGTCCATCGCCGCGATCGGGCGCGCGCCCATGGTGAAGACGTCGCGCAGGATGCCGCCGACGCCGGTCGCGGCGCCCTGATGCGGCTCGATATAGGAGGGGTGGTTGTGGCTCTCCATCTTGAAGATCACCGCCTGCCCATCGCCGATGTCGACGACGCCGGCGTTCTCGCCCGGGCCGCAGATGACCTGCGCGCCCTCGGTGTAAAGCGTGCGCAGCCATTTCTTCGAGGATTTGTAGGAGCAATGCTCGTTCCACATCGCCGAGAAGATGCCGAGTTCGGTGAAGCTCGGCGTGCGGCCCATGATGCCCAGAAGGCGCTCATATTCGTCGGGTTTCAGGCCATGGGCGGCGACGAGGTCGGGGGTGATCTGCGGCTCGGTCATCGGGATCCTCCGGGGAAGGCGCGGTTGGCTTCCCTTAAGCCATCAGGGCCTGCGGGGAAAGGGGCGGCATGCGAAAAGGGGCGGCTTGCGCCGCCCCTTGCCGCCCGGTCCGGGGCAGAACCGGGTCGCGTGTCAGGCCTGGGCCTGCAGCTTGTCGAGCAGGTCCGACATCGTCCAGCCGAGACGCAGCATGTGGTGATGCACCGCGCCCTTCGGCACGTCGATCTTGAACATCGAGACGGTGCGGTCCTTCACATTGTCGGAGACGCGCACGAAGACGGTGTCCGAGGTGGCGCCGCGGATGACGTGGTCGATGGTGCCGACCGCGCCGCCGTCGGCGGTGACCACCGCGTCACGCGCCATCGCGTCGGTGGTGTTGTCGGCGATGCCGACATCCGTCTTGAGCTGTTCGGAGACCGGCAGCGCGGCGCTGTTGTCCGAGGTGACGACCGCCGGCGCGGTGCCGAGCTTCAGATCGGCGAGGCCATATTGGTCGAGCTGACCCGACTGGGTGCCGATCGTGGGCGTGACCACCGCAACCTGCATCGGGGTTTCGGTGCTGGGCGGGGTGGCGATGCCCATCTTGTAGTCGATCAGGCCATATTGCCCGTCCGCGTCGCTCGCTTGGGCCGCGAGGGGCAGGGCGAGGGTGCTGGCGGTAAGGATCGAGGTAAGAACGAGAGCAGTGCGTTTCATCGTGATCTCCTTTCGGATCTTTTCCCTTCCGGGCTTGTGAATGGAGAACACCGGACCCTGCCTTTCGGTTCAGACGCATCTTCGTGAACGTATCGTGAGGGGCGAGTGAGCCGCGGCGCGGCGGCGCGATCCCGGGCGATCAGGTGCGGCGGGGGCGCGAAAGCGGCCGACCCTAGCGGCGGATAAAAAAATGGCCGAGACAAGCTCGGCCTTAGTCCAACAGGGAGGTAGAAGGTGATGAGAGTTTCCTCGTATCATCCCCTTCGACGCCTGATTTATGGGCAGAGTGTGAACCATTCAAGGGGAATCGTGCTGCAGATGCATCATACGAGCTATGCGTTGCTGTAATGCCTCAGTGCAACCCTGAGTTGATGCGCCCCTGCATGGATTTTCACCGGATGCGCGCGGATGTGCCGCGCGCTCCGGCGTTTTGGTGAATTCGGAGGGGTTTCGGCCGCGCGCGCGGTCAGTCGATGGCGAGATCGCCCATCTGCAGGCGGCGATAGGCCATGATCTCGTCCTGCACGAAATCGCGGAAGGCGGTGACGCGGCGCGACTGGCGCAGCTCTTCCGGATAGGCGAGGAAGACCGGCACCTCGACCGACTCGACCTCTGGCAGCACGCGCTCGATATTGGGGAAATCGACGGTGAGGTAATCGGGCAGGATGCCGATGCCGATATGGTTCAGCACGCCCTGCAACACGCCGTAATAGTTGTTCACCGTCAGCATCGAATGCACGTCATGCGCCATCACGCTATGCGCCAGCTGCGCGCCGGCCTGCACCTGCGGCGTCGAAGGGTTCTGGCAGATCAGCCGATGCGCGCCCATGTCCTCGAGCCGCTCGGGGCGGCCTTCGCGGTCGAGGTATTCCGGCGTTGCATAGAGGCGCATGCGAATGTTCAAAAGCCGCTTGCGCACCAGATCGGCCTGCGCCGGCTCCTTCATGCGGATCGCGACATCGGCCTCGCGCATCGGCAGGTCGAGCACGCGCTCCTCGAGCATGAGGTCGATTTTCAGGTCGGGGAAGCGGTCATAAAGCTTGATCAGCCGCGGCGCGAGCCAGAGCGTGCCGAAGCCGACCGTGGTCGTCACCTTCAGCTCGCCGAAGACTTCCTCCTCGCTGTCGCGGATGCGGGCGGCGGCCGAGTCGAGCTTTTTCGCCATCGTCGAGGTGGCCTCGAACAGCAATTCCCCCTGTTCGGTGAGAATCAGCCCGCGGGCGTGGCGGTGGAACAGCGTGGTGCCGAGCGATTCTTCCAGCGCCCGGATCTGGCGCGAAACCGCCGATTGCGAGAGGTGCAGTGCGTCCCCGGCATGGGTGAGCGAGCCGGCGTCCGCCACCGCGTGGAAGATTCGCAATTTGTCCCAGTCCATGCCGTTCATTTTTTCGAACTTTCATAGCAGCCTTGCGCAAGATGCTTATCTAAATCCGGCGCAGTTAACAAATGGGTTTCGCCGGAAAATTCCCTTTGTGGGTCAGCATTTTTGACCTACCATCGTGCATATGCCTTGAAAGCAAGGGAGGTGCTCAATGGGCAAGCAGGATATCGGCCGCGAGGTGCGCCTCGCGGATCGCTTCGATCTATCCAGAACCCCGGTTTTGCTGAACGGAACGCAGGCGCTGGTGCGGCTCGTGCTGATGCAGGCGGCGCGCGATCGCGCGGCCGGGCTGCAGACGGCGGGCTATGTCACCGGCTATCGCGGCAGCCCGCTCGGCGCGGTCGATCTGCAGATGGCGAAGGCGGAGGCCGAGCTGACGGCGGCGCAGATCCGCTTTCAGCCCGGGCTGAACGAGGATCTCGCCGCGACCGCGCTTTGGGGCACGCAACAGGCGGAGCTGCGCGGCGAGGGGAAATACGACGGCGTCTTTGGCCTCTGGTATGGCAAGGGGCCGGGGGTGGACCGCTCGGGCGACGTGATGCGGCACGCGAACATGGCCGGCACCTCGCGCCACGGCGGCGTCTTGATGGCGATGGGCGACGACCACACCGGGGAAAGCTCGACGGTGCTGCATCAGTCCGACTGGGCTATGGTCGATGCCTATATGCCGGTGCTCTCGCCCGCGGGGGTGCAGGAGATCCTCGATCTCGGGCTTTACGGCTATGCGCTGAGCCGTTTCGCCGGGGTCTGGGTCGGGCTCAAGACGATGAAGGACACGGTCGAGGCGACGGCGGTGGTCGATGGCGATCCGCTGCGGCTGAGTTTCACCGCGCCCGAGTTCCGGATGCCGCCGGGCGGGCTGAACATCCGCCTCGGCGACACGCCCGTCGCGCAGGAGGCGCGGATGATCGACTTCAAGCGCTTCGCCGCCGAGGCCTTTGCCCGGGCGAACCGCGTCGACCGGCGGATGCACGGGCAGGCGGGGGCGAAGATCGGCTTCGTCGCGGCAGGGAAGAACTGGCTCGATCTCGTCCATGCGATGAGCCTGCTCGGTCTGAGCGAGCCGGAATGCCAGCGCCTTGGCATCACCACCTGGAAGGTGGCGCAGACCTTCCCGATGGACATGCGCTCCTTCGCGGACTGGGCCGAGGGGCTCGAGCTGATCGTCGTCGTCGAGGAAAAGCGCAAGCTGATCGAGGTGCAGGTCAAGGAGGCGATCTTCGACAATCGCAAGGGGCGGCGGGTGCTGGGCTGGCACCACGACCGCACGGGCGAGGAGCTGTTCCCGACGCGCTACGCGCTCGACCCGATCCTGATCGCGGAAAAGCTCGGCGGCATCCTGATCGAGGAGGGCCGCGGCACCGAGGCGGTGAAGGCCGGCATCACCCGGCTGGCCGAGGCGCGGCGCGCCGACAACGCGCCCGAGATCGCGGTGCGCACGCCCTGGTTCTGCTCGGGCTGCCCGCATAACAGCTCGACGAAACTGCCCGAGGGCAGCCGCGCCTATGCCGGCATCGGCTGCCACTACATGGTGCAATGGATGGGGCGGGAGACCAGCGGCTTCACCCATATGGGCGCGGAGGGCGCGAACTGGGTGGGCGAGGCGCCGTTCTCGAACCGCGCCCATGTGTTCCAGAACCTCGGCGACGGCACCTATAACCACTCGGGCAGCCTCGCGATCCGCGCGGCGCTCGCGGCGGGGGTGAACATCACCTACAAGATCCTCTTCAACGATGCCGTCGCGATGACCGGCGGGCAGCGCAACGAAGGGGGCCTCAGCGCGCAGCAGATCACCCGCGAGATCCTTGCCATGGGGGTGAAGCCGGTGGTCGTCGTCTATGACGAAAAGGAGGGGCTCGATCTTTCAAGCTTCCCGGCGGAGGTGGACAAGGTCGAACGCGCCGGGCTGATGGCGGTGCAGGAGCGGCTGGCGCGCGAAAAGGGCGTCTCCGCGCTCGTCTATGTGCAGACCTGCGCGGCGGAGAAGCGGCGGCGGCGCAAACGCGGCGCCTTCCCCGACCCCGATCGCCGCGTCTTCATCAACACCGATGTCTGCGAGGGCTGCGGCGATTGCGGCGTGCAGTCGAACTGCGTCTCGATCGTGCCGGTGGAGACCGCATTCGGCACGAAACGCGCGATCGACCAGTCGAGCTGCAACAAGGATTTCTCCTGCCTGAAAGGCTTCTGCCCGAGCTTCGTCACGCTCGAAGGGGCGCGCCCGCGCAGGGCGCAGGCGAAGGAGTTCGCGCTGCCCGATCTGCCCGAGCCCGTGCTGCCCGCGATCTGCGGCACGCGTAACGTCGTCATCACCGGCGTCGGCGGCACCGGCGTCGTCACCGTCGGCGCGGTGCTCGCGATGGCCGCCCATGTCGACGGCAAGGGCGCGGGGATGATGGAGATGGCGGGCCTCGCGCAGAAGGGGGGCGCCGTGCATATCCATCTGCGCATCGCCGAGCGGCCCGCCGACATTTCCGCGATCCGCGTCGCGGTGGGGGAGGCGGATTGCCTGATCGGCGGCGATCTCGTCGTCAGCGCGGGGGCGAAGACGCTTGGCCTCACCACCACCGGGCGCACCGGGGCGGTGGTGAACAGCCATGAGATCGTCACCGGCGAGTTCACCCGCAACCGCGATTTCCGCCTGCCTGCGGGGCAGTTGCGGCTGGCGCTCGAGGCGCGGCTGCGGGAAAAGGTGGCCTTCTTCGATGCCTCCGAACTCACCCGGCATCTGCTCGGCGATTCGATCTATTCGAACATGGCGGTGCTCGGCGCGGCCTGGCAGGCGGGCACGCTGCCGCTCAGCCATGTCGCGATCATCCGGGCGATCGAGCTCAACGGCGCGCAGCCGGAGGCGAACCGGCGCGCCTTCGAGATCGGGCGCTGGGCCCTCACGCATCCGCAGGAGGCCGCGGCGCTTTGCGCGGGCGCGCCGGAGCTGGCGACCGATCCGGTCGCCACGCGCGCGGCGCATCTGGCGGCCTATCAGGACGCGGCGCTGGCGGCGCGGTTCGAGGCGCTGGTCGCTCGTGCGCCCGCGGGGCTGCGGCTTTCGGTGGCGAAGGGCTATCACAAGCTCCTTGCCTACAAGGATGAATATGAGGTCGCGCGGCTGCACCTTCAGACCGTGGAAAAGGCGCGGGCGGAGTTCGAGGGCGATTTCCGCCCGGTCTTCCACCTCGCGCCGCCCTTCCTTGGCGGCTCCGATCCCGACGGGCGCCCGAAAAAACGCGCTTTCGGGCCGTGGATCTTGCCCGCGTTCCGGCTGCTCGCGGCGATGAAACGCCTGCGCGGCACCGCGCTCGACCCGTTCGGGCGCTCGGCCGAGCGGCGCACCGAACGCGCGCTGATCGCCGCGTTCGAGGCGGATATGGCGGAGATCCTGCCGCGCGTCACGCCGCAGACCGAGGCGATCGCGCGCGAGCTGGCCGAACTGCCGCTCGCGATCCGCGGTTTCGGCCCGGTGAAGGAAGCGGCGGTCGCGCAGGCGGCGGCGCGGCGGGAGGAGCTTCTGGCCGCCTTCCGCGCGGGAGGCACGCCGCTGCCGCTGGCGGCGGAGTGAAATCCGCCGTTTATTTCCGCCCCGGCAGGGCCTAAAAGAGCGCACCGCCGATCCGGCGGGGCGCGTCGCGGGAGGCAGGCATGGCGGTTGGGGTGTTCGACAGTGGGCTCGGGGGGCTCACCGTCTACGAGGCGGTCTCGAAACGGCTGCCCGATGTCGCCTTCGTCTATTACGGCGACAACGCCCATGCGCCCTATGGCGTGCGCGATGCGAACGACATCTTCAACCTCACCTGCAAGGGCGTCGAGCGGCTCTGGGACGAGGGTTGTGACCTCGTAATCCTCGCCTGCAACACCGCCTCGGCCGCCGCGCTCAAGCGCATGCAGGAAACCTGGGTGCCGAAGGACAAGCGGGTGCTGGGCGTCTTCGTGCCGATGATCGAGGCGCTGACCGAGCGCAAATGGGGCGACAATTCCCCGCCGCACGAGGTCGCGGTGAAACATGTGGCGCTGTTCGCGACGCCCGCGACGGTGGCGAGCCGGGCGTTCCAGCGCGAGCTGGCCTATCGCGCGATCGGCGTCGATGTCGAGGCGCAGCCCTGCGGCGGCGTCGTCGACGCGATCGAGACCGGCGACGAGATCCTGGCCGAGGCGCTGGTGAAATCCCATGTCGAGGCGCTGAAGCGGCGGATGCCGCACCCCGAGGCGGCGATCCTCGGCTGCACCCATTACCCCTTGATGCAAAAGACCTTTCAGGAGGCGCTCGGCGCTGACGTGACGGTCTATTCGCAGGCGACGCTGGTCGCCGAGAGCCTTGCCGATTACCTCGCGCGGCGGCCCGAGTTCGTTGGCACGGGGACGGTGTCGAAATACCTCACCACCGGCGATCCTTCGTCGGTTTCGGCGCATGCGACGCAGTTCCTGCGCCGCGCGATCCGGTTCGAGGCGGCCTGAGCCGCCCCCGACCGGCTTAGCCGAAGCGGTTCGGCCCGGGCGTGCCGCGCCGCACCATGAAGATCAGCAGCGTGATCATATAGCCGATGATCGCGAGACCGCCGATGCCGAGCAGCGTCACGGCGGCGGGGTTCGGATCGTCGCCCGAGCCGGAGACCGCGACGAGGCCGCCGATCAGCCCGCCGCCGAGGATCATCCCGAGGTAGAAGCCGCCGATCCACCAGCCGGAATGGTCGGTGTCGTGCAGCCGCCGCACCGTGACCGCGAGCGAGGGCAGGAAGGTCGCGATGCCGAAAAGCGCCGAGATCGCGGAGCCGTCATTGCCCATCGCGGTTTCGAGCAGGCTGCCGAAGCCGCCGAGCAGGCTGGTGAAAAGGGCGAAATACCAATATTCCGAGCGGCTCGCGCGGCCCTTGAAGGTGGCGTATTTCGAGAAGCAGACCCTGATCGCCTCGACGAAGCCGCGCGGCGGGGCGGCGGCGTAAAGCCCGCCCGAGGTCGAGGAGGCATAGGAGCTGGCATAGCCCTGCGCCGGCATCGGCGGGGGGGCGCCCGCGGCGCTGCCGAAGGCGAAATGGTTGGAGGCCGGCTCCCAGTTCGCCATGCCTTCGGACCAGATCAGCGTCTCGGGGCGCACGCGGCCGGCGCGGATCAGATCTTCGAGCGCCTCGTCGCTCACCGGGCCATGGCTTTGGCCCTGCCAGGCGTAATGCCAGTCTTTCGTCATCAAACTCTCCAACCGCGCCACGCTGCAGGCGCGGCATCTGCAAACTTCGCTTGCGCGGAAAGGTAGCCTGAGGCAGGACAGACCCACAAGCGCGGGAGAAACACATGACCCAGAAAATCGCGATCCTTGGGGCTTCGGGTTACACCGGGGCGGAACTGGCCCGGATCATCGCCACTCACCCCTCGATGGAAATCGTCGCGCTTTCGGGCGACCGGAAGGCGGGGATGAGCATGGGCGAGGTGTTTCCCCATCTGCGTCACATGAAACTGCCCGATCTGGTGAAGATCGAGGAGATCGACTTTTCCGCCGTCGATCTGGCGTTTTGCGCGTTGCCGCATGCGACCTCGCAGGCGGTGATCTCCGAACTGCCGCGCGATCTGAAGGTCGTGGACCTTTCCGCCGACTTCCGGCTGCGCGATCCGGCGGCCTATGAGAAATGGTATGGCAAGCCGCATGCCGCGCTCGAGCTGCAGAAGGAGGCGGTCTACGGGCTGACCGAATTCTACCGCGACGAGATTCGCGGCGCGCGGCTTTGCGCGGGCACCGGCTGCAACGCGGCGGCGGGGCAATATGCGATCCGCCCGCTGATCGAGGCCGGGGTGATCGACCTTGACGAGATTGTGATCGACCTCAAGGCGGGCGTCTCGGGTGCCGGCCGCTCGCTCAAGGAAAACCTGCTGCACGCCGAGCTTGCGGGCGGCACGATGCCCTATTCGGCCGGCGGCAAGCACCGGCACCTGGGCGAATTCGATCAGGAATTCAGCCTCTTGGCCGGGCGCCCGGTGCTCGTGCAGTTCACGCCGCACCTGATGCCCTTCAATCGCGGCATCCTCGTCGACGCCTATGTGCGCGGCGAACCGGAGGCGATCCACGCGGCGCTCGCGAAACGCTATGCCGAGGAGGTCTTCCTCGAGGTGCTACCTTTTGGCACACTCCCCTCGACGCGCTCGATCGCAGGCTCCAATTACGTTCATGTCGGCGTGGTCGGCGACCGCATCCCGGGCCGGGCTGTGGTGATGGTGGCGCTCGACAACCTGTGCAAAGGGTCTTCGGGGCAGGCGATCCAGAACGCCAACCTGATGCTGGGGCTCGAGGAAACCGCGGGGCTGATGCTTGCGCCGGTCTTCCCCTGAGCCTTGACCTAAGTCAGGGAGCGGTCAGGGGAGACGCCGCATAAAGGCGGGTGCGAAAGGCGGAGGAAACGCGATGAAGAGCCTCAAGAAAAAGCGGCGCATCCAGGTGCTGGTTGTGGCGGCGCTGGCGCTGCTGATCTCGACCGCGATGATCGGTTACGCGATGCGCGACGGCATCAATTTCTTCCGCGCGCCCTCGCAGCTCGCCTCCGAACCGCCGCGCCCGGGCGAGACCTTCCGCCTTGGCGGGCTGGTCGAGGAAGGCACGCTGAAACGCGGGCAGGGCGAGACGATCACCTTCAACGTCACCGACGGCGGCGCCTCGGTTCCGGTGAAATTCACCGGCGTGCTGCCGGACCTTTTCGGTGAGGGCAAGGGCATGGTCGGCACCGGCAAGATGGAGGACGGCACTTTCGTCGCCTCGGAAATCCTGGCCAAGCACGACGAGAACTACATGCCGAAGGAAGTGATCGAGGCGCTCAAGGATCAGGGCACCTATGTCGATCCGGCGGCGCCGCAGTCGTAACGTTCGGCCGTTTACACCCGTCTTAACCTGATCGCGTGAGCCTTTCCCCGGGAGCATGGGGAATGGATCATGAAATCAGTTCAGCAGATCGCGCGCGAGATCGTGGCGCGCGAAGGTGGGTATGTGAACGACCCGGACGACCCGGGCGGCGCCACGAAATTCGGGGTGACGCTGGCCACGATGCGGCAGCTCGGCCTCGACCTCGATCACGACGGCAAGGTGGGCGTGGCCGATGTGAAGGCGCTGAGCCGCGAGCAGGCCGAGCAGATCTTCGTGCAGCACTACTTCGCCGCGCCGCGGATCGACGCGCTGCCCGAGGCGGTGCAGGCCTCGGTTTTCGACATGCAGGTGAATGCCGGGGCGAATGCGGTGAAGATCCTGCAGGAGCTTCTGAACCGGATGGGGCAGAAGGTTTCCGTCGACGGAAAGATCGGGCCGCAGACGATCGCCGCCGCCCATGCCGCGGCCGCCGCCGATCCGCAGCTTTTCTCCGACGCCTATGGCATCGCGCGGCGCAATTACTACTACGAACTCGCCGATCGCCGCCCGGCGAGCCGCAAATACGCGACGACGGTGAAGGGCACGAAAGGCGGCTGGATCCTGCGCGCGGAGGAGTTCATCTCGCCGCGCTTCCATCTGAGCGAGGCGCAGCACAAGGCACGGGTGGCGAAATGGGGCTGATCGGCAGGATCCTCGGTTCGCCCGCGGCGGTCTCGACGCTGGGCACGGCGGTGAGTTCGGTGGCGGAGGTCTTCACCCCCAATGCCACGAAGAAGATGGAGGTAGACGCCCAGACCTATCAGGCCGCGCTGGATGAGCACGGCGCCGAGTTCCAATATGCGCGGCCCGGGTTTTTCGACCGTTTCGTCAATGGTCTCAACCGCTTGCCGCGGCCGATGCTGGCGCTCGGCACGCTCGGCCTTTTCGTTTATGCGATGGTGGATCCGGTCCATTTCGCGCAGCGCATGGTCGGGCTGAACTATGTGCCCGAGCCGCTCTGGTGGCTTCTGGGGGCGATCGTCGGCTTCTATTTCGGCGCGCGCGAGGCCTATTACGCGCGCCATCGCACCGCGGTTCCGGCGAATGCCGCCGCCGTGGTGGCGGGCGCCGCGCCGGAGAGCGAGGACAATGCCGCGCTCTCCGAGTTGATGGCGAAGGGCGCGGCCTCGGCGGCGCCGGCCGGCTGATCAGAACGAGCGGGTGGGCCGGTCGAAGACCTTCCGGCCCATCAGCGAGCCCACCAGATCGACCATCAGCTTTGCGGTGCGGCCGCGATCGTCGAGGAAGGGGTTCAGCTCGACGAGGTCGAGCGAGGTGACAAGCCCGGATTCGTGCAGGAGCTCCATCACCAGATGCGCCTCGCGGAAGGTGGTGCCGCCGGGAACGGTGGTGCCGACCGCGGGCGCGATCGCCGGGTCGAGGAAATCGACGTCGAGCGAGACATGCAGCAGCCCGTTTGCCGCCCGCACCCGGTCGAGGAAATCGCGCAGGGGCGCGATGATGCCGCGCTCGTCGAGCACGCGCATGTCGTCCATCTCGATCTCGGTCTCGAGCAGCGCGGCATGTTCGGCCGGATCGACCGAGCGGATGCCGAAATGGCAGATCTGCGCACCCGGCACCGGGGCGGGGAAGGGCGGGAAGGCGTCGAACCCCGGCCGGCCGGCGATATAGGCGACCGGCGTGCCATGCAGGTTGCCCGACTCGGTCGTCTCCGGCGTGTGGAAATCGGTATGCGCATCGAGCCAGAGCACGAAGAGCGGCCGGCCCAACGCCGCCGCATGCGCCGCGATCCCCGCGACCGAGCCGAGCGAGAGCGAATGATCGCCGCCCATGAAGATCGGAAAACCCGCGCCCGCGGCCTCCTCGCCGGCCTGCGCCAGCGCCTCGGTCCAGCCCACGGTCTCGGCCAAGTGATGCACCGCGGGGTTCGGATGGGCCATCGGCGGATGCGCGACGGGCGCGACATCGCCACGGTCGATCACGCTGTGGCCAAGCGCGGTGATCGCCTCGGCGAGCCCCGCGACGCGATAGGCGGCGGGGCCCATCAGGCAACCCGCGCGTTTCTGGCCGGTATCGACTGGCGCGCCGATCAGGATGCAGGTGAGGGGCATGGGCATCTCCTTTGCGGCGATGATGCCGGGGAGGGGCGGAAAAGGAAAGGGGCGCTGCCCCTCTTGCCCCTGCGGGGCAATTCACCCCGAGGTATTTTCGGCAAGATGAAGGGGCTTTCATCTTGCTAAAAATACCTCGGGGGAGTCCGCAGGACGGGGGCGGAGCCCCCTTCGCGGGATCAGTCGCGGGTGCCGGCGAAACGTTTTTGCCAGTCTTCGCGTTCCTCGTCGGCGATCTTGCGGAAGAGCACCTCGGGCGTGGCGAAGGCATGGCCCACGGGCAGCAGCGCCAGCGCCGCGGCGATGTCGCTGGGCCAGCTGCGATCCTCCGTCTGCATCGCGGCGAGCATGGTTTCCGCGGCATCCGGGATGAAGGGCGCCGAGAGCACCGCGTAAAGCCGCACGAGGTTGAGTGCGAGCCGCGTCTGTGCCGCGGCCTGCGCCGGATCGGTCTTGAACACGGTCCAGGGCGCGGCCGATTGCAGGTATTCGTTGCCTGCGACCCAGATTGCGCGCAGCTCGGTCGCGGCCTTGCGGACCTCTTTCTCGTCCATGTAGCGCTCGTAATCGGCAAGGCGCGTCGTCAGTTCGGCGATCAGCGCCGCCTCGCGCTCGCCCCATTCGCCGCCCTCGGGCAGGGCCTCGCCGAATTTCGAGCGGCAGAATTTCGTTATGCGCGAGACGAAATTGCCCAGCACATCGGCCAGATCCTTGTTCACCGAGGTCTGGAAATTCTCCCAGGTGAATTCGGCGTCCGAGTTTTCCGGCGCGTGGGAGAGCAGCCACCAGCGCCAGTAATCGGCGGGAAGCAGGCTCAGCGCCTGGTCCATGAACACGCCGCGCCCGCGCGAGGTGGAGAACTGGCCGCCGTCATAGTTCAGGTAGTTGAAGGACTTGATGTAATCGACGAGCTTCCACGGCTCGGCCGAACCCAGGATCGTCGCCGGGAAGGAGAGCGTGTGGAAGGGCACGTTGTCCTTGCCCATGAACTCGGTATAGGTCACGTCCTCGGCGCCCTTGTCGGTGCGCCACCAGCGCGCCCAGTCGCCGCCGGTCTTGTCCGCCCATTCCTGGGTCGCCGCGATATATTCGATCGGCGCGTCGAACCAGACGTAGAAGACCTTGCCCTCCATGCCCGTCCAGGGCGCGCCCTCGAACTGCGCCGGCACGCCCCAGCTCAGGTCACGGGTGATGCCGCGGTCCTGCAGCCCGTCGCCGTCGAAGAGCCATTTCTTCGCGATCGAGGTCGTCAGCACCGGCCAGTCGGTTTTCGAGTCGATCCACTCCGCCAGCTTGTCCTTCATCGCGGATTGCCGCAGGAACAGATGCTTCGTCTCGCGCATTTCGAGATCGGTCGAGCCGGAGATCACCGAATGCGGGTTGATGAGGTCGACCGGGTCGAGTTGCTTGGTGCAGTTGTCGCACTGATCGCCGCGCGCCGAGGTATAGCCGCAATTCGGGCAGGTGCCTTCGATATAGCGGTCGGGCAGGAAGCGGCCATCCGCGACCGAATACATCTGCTTTTCGGTGACCTCGCGGATCAGCCCCTGTTCGGCAAGTTGCTTGGCGAAATGCTGGGTCAGCACGCGGTTCTGCGCCGAGGAGGACCGGCCGAAATGGTCGAAGCTGAGGCGGAAGCCGCGGGCGATCTCGGCCTGCACCTCGTGCATCTCGGTGCAATAGTCGGCGACCGGCTTGCCGACCTTGGCGGCGGCCAGCTCGGCGGGGGTGCCGTGCTCGTCGGTGGCGCAGATGAACATCACCTCATGGCCGCGCCCGCGCAGATAGCGCGCGAACAGATCCGCCGGCAGCTGCGAGCCGACGAGATTGCCGAGGTGCTTGATGCCGTTGATATAGGGAATCGCCGAGGTGATGAGGTGACGCGCCATGATCCCGCCCTTGCTCCGGTTTTGCGGGGGTTTAGCGTGGATGCGGGGCCAAGGCCAGAGGCTTTGCCGCTGCGTTTTCGACGGGGGTGACGGGGGTCAGAAGCTTGGCAGCACCCGCAGATGGGTGTGGACATGGCCCTGCCCGCCGTGGCTGTGGCTGTGCTTTTCCTCGAGCACCGGAATGAGGCCGAGCGATCCGTGCATCACGCCGCGCTCGCAAAAGAGCGCCTCGGCATAGGCGCGCACCGTGCCCGCCGCGCCGCGCATCACCGCCACCTCGAGCGCCGAGCTGTGGTCGAGCGGCACCGAAAGCGCGGCGATCGTCTGGTCGTGGCGGTCGAGCCGGCCCTGCGGCAGGCGCGCCGCGAGGTTGCGCACGGAAGGGTCGACGACATAGCTGACGACGCCGAAAGCGGGCGCCTTTTCCGGGGCTTGCGGGCGGGCGGCGAGGCCGCGGCGCACCAGATCGCGGATCGCCTCGGAGCGGCTGAGCGCGCCGGTCTCCGCCATGAAAGCGTCGATCCCCGCGACGAGATCGTCGTCGATCGTCATCGTCATGCGCTGCATGGAAAGCCTCCCTTTTCACTGGTCATCATCTTATCAGTTTGATTTTTCACGGGAAAGCGGGATTTGCGCTTGCCCTTTTCAGCATCGGTATGCACTATCCATCAAAACTGCATACCGATGGACTCGCCGATGCCGACCCGCCTGATGCCGCTTTCCGCCCTGATCCTTGCACTTGGCGCCACTGCGGCGCAGGCGCATTTTCAGGAGATCATCCCCTCGGAAGACGTGCTGCCCGAGGGCGGTGCCGTCAGTCTCGATCTCCTCTTCACCCATCCGTTCGAGGGCGGCCCGGTGATGGAGATGGCGCGCCCCGCCGAGGTCGGCATGGTGCAGAACGGGGCGAAGACCGATCTGACCGACAGGCTCACCCCCGCGCCGGTCGACGGCAAATCGGCCTGGCGCCTCGAGGCCGATCTGGCCGAGCCCGGCGCTGCGGTCTTCTACGTCGTGCCGCAGCCCTATTGGGAGCCGGCCGAGCAGAAATTCATCCGCCATTTCGCGAAGGTCGTGGTCGACAGCTACGCCTCGGGCGAGGGCTGGGACGCGCTCGTCGGCCTGCCGGTCGAGATCGCGCCGCTCACCCGCCCGACCGGGCTCTGGGCGGGCAATGCTTTCGCCGGTGTGGTGCTGAAGGGCGGCAAGCCGGTGCCGGGGGCCGAGATCGAGGTCGAGTTCATCAACGATGGCTCGGTCACCGCCCCGAACGAGGCCTTCATCACCCAGGTCATCAAGGCCGATGCGGGCGGCACCTTCTCCTACACGATGCCGCGCGCGGGTTGGTGGGGCTTTGCCGCGCTGACCGAGGGGGATGCGCCGATGACCTCGCCCGAGGGGCGCGCGGTGCCGGTCGAAGAGGGCGCCTTGATCTGGGTGAAGGCCACCGCGATGGGGGGCAACTGATGGCGCATATTCCGGACGGTATCCTTTCCGCGCCGGTGCTGATCGGCGGGGCGGTGCTGGCCGCCGCCGGGGTGGCGCTGGCGCTGCGCCGGCTCGATGACCGCGCGATCATCCGCACCGCGCTGCTTGGTGCGGGGTTCTTCACCGTCTCGCTGATCTCGGTGCCGCTCGGGCCGACGAGCGTGCATCTGCTGCTTGGCGGGCTGATCGGGCTGATGCTCGGCCCCGGCGCCTTCGTCGCGGTGCTGGTGGCGCTTTTGCTGCAGGTGCTGCTCTTCGGTGTGGGCGGGCTGACGACGCTCGGCGTGAACACGGTGAACATCGCGGCGCCGGGGGTGATCCTGGCCGCCCTGCTTGGCCCGGTGATCCGGCGCACTCCCCGGGCGCCGCTGCGCGCCGCGCTCGCCTTTGCCTGCGGCGCGGGGGCGGTGCTTGGCACCGGGGGGATGGTCGCCGCATCGCTTGCGCTTTCCGCCTCCGATTACACCCCCGTCGCCGCGATCCTGCTCGCCACCTACCTGCCGCTTGCCGCGATCGAGGGGGCGATCACCGCCGCGGTCGTCGCCTTCTTCGCGCGCGTCGAGCCCGAGGCGCTGCGCCCGGTCGCGTCATGAAACGGCTGCTGCTTGCCCTTGCCGCGCTGATCGCGCTGGCCAGCCCCGCCGCGGCGCATCGGCTGAAACTTTTCGCCACCGTCGAGGGGGGCGAGGTCGGGGGCTACGCCTTCTTCATCGGCGGCGGGCGGGCGCAGGGCACCGACTGGCGCGCGAACGACGCCGCGGGCGCCCAGATCGCCGCGGGTCAGACCGGGGCCGACGGAACCTATCGTTTCGCCGTGCCCGCGGGGCCGCCGCAGCCGCTCACCATTACCGTCGACACGCATGAGGGGCATGGCGCGACGCTGACCCTCCCGGCCGAGCGCTTCGGCGGCGCGCCCGTGGCCCCGGCGCCGGTGGTGCAAACGACACCGGCGGTGCCGCGCGACGATGCCGCGCTGGCCGCGCTGGTCGAGGGGGCGGTCGAACGCGCGGTCGCGCCGCTCGAGGCGCAGATCGACGCGCTGCAATCGCGGATGCGGCTCACCGACATCGTCTCGGGCGTGTTCCTGATCCTCGGCCTCGGCGGCATGCTCCTCTATGTCCGGGGGCGGCGCGGATGATCCCTGCGGATCTTCGGCTGCGGCTTGTCACCGCCTTTGCGCTCGCGCTTGCGATTTCGGCGCTCGGCCATCTGCGCGGCGCGCTCACCGCCCTTGCGCTCTCCGCGCTGCTCGCAGCACTCGCCCGCCCCGGGCGCGCGATGCTGCACCGCCTCGCCCATGTCGAGGGGCTGGTGGCGCTGCTCCTCATCACGCTGCCCTTCACCACCCCGGGCGCGGCGCTGTTCACGCTTGGCCCGCTCACCGCCTCGGTCGAGGGGCTCACCCGCGCCGCGCTGCTCGCCGCCAAGATCACCGCCGTCGCGCTGGCCCTCATGGCGCTTCTCGGCGCGGCCGAACCCGCCCGCATCGGCGCCGCGCTCGCCGCGTTGCGCCTGCCCGAGCCGCTGGTGCGCGCGCTCACCCTCACCCTGCGCTACCTCGCCGTGATGCGCGGCGAGGCGCATCGGCTGGGCGAGGCGATGCGCGCGCGCGGCTTTGCGCCGGGCACCAACCGCCACACCTGGCGCAGCTACGGCAACCTGATCGGCATGCTGCTTTTGCGCGCGCTCGACCGCGCCCGCCGGATCGACGAGGCGATGCGCGCGCGCGGCTTTTCCGGCCGCTTCCCTCATGCGGTGCAGGCGCGCATCGCGCCGCGCGACTGGGCGGGTGCGGCGCTGATCGCCGCCGGCGCGGTGTTTGCCCTGGGGGTTGACCGGCTGTGATCCCGATCCTCACGCTTTCCGATCTTTGCGTCAGCCGCGCCGGGGCCGAGGTGCTCTCGGGCGCCTCGCTGACCCTCACCGCGCGCGAGCGCCTCGCGATCGTGGGGCCGAACGGTGCCGGCAAGACGACGCTTCTGCGCGCGATCCTTGGCCTCGAGCGGGCGACGTCGGGCAAGATCCGCCTTTTCGGGCAGGACTGCGCAAGCGAGCGCGATTTCCGCGCGCAGCGCCCGCGCATCGGCTTCCTGTTCCAGGACAGCGACGATCAGCTGTTCTGCCCGACGGTGGTCGAGGATGTCGCCTTCGGCCCGCTCAACATCGGCCTCACCCCCGCCGAGGCCGAGGCGCGTGCGCGCGAAACGCTCGCCGATCTTGGCCTTTCGGCACTGGCCGAGCGCGTCACCCATCGCCTCTCAGGCGGCGAGAAGCGCCTCGTCTGCCTCGCCGGTCTGCTCGCGATGCGGCCCGAGGTGCTGCTCCTCGACGAGCCGACGAATGGCGTCGATGCGGCGAACGGGGCACGACTGCGCGCGGCGCTCAGCGCCTTTCCCGGCGCGATGATCCTCGTCTCGCATGACGATGCCTTCGTCGCGGAACTCGCGAGCCGCGCGATGCTTTTGCAGGGCGGGCGCCTCGTGCCGGCGGAGATCCACGCGCATCCGCATCTGCATGCGCATCCGCATATCCACCCGCATCACGGCTGAGACGCGTCAGTAAAGCAGCTTGTAGGTATTGCCGCGGGTGTCGGTGACGGTGCCGGTGCCGCTTTGCGTGCCCGAGCCCGAGATGAAGGTGCCCTGCACCCGCGTCCCGTCGGAGCAGACCGCATAGATCTCGCCCGAGTTGATGCCGCCGACATCGGTCGTCTTGTTGCCGATCTTGCCGCCGATATTGCTCAGCCCGAGCGAGATGCCGCGTTCATGCGAGATCTCCTTCGGCGCGACCGAGGTCCAGGTGCCCTTGCAGGAGGCCTTCTCCGGCTTCGGCAGGCGGAAGGTGATCACGCCCGAGGTCTTGCTCTCCTCGGAGAGGTTGACCGGGATCACGAGCTCCGGTTCCTTCTCGGCGATCGGGCCGGAAAGCGGGTAGAGGCGCATGTCGCCGTAACCGCCGCAGGCGGAGAGGAGCGACATCAGGCACAGGGCAGGGAGGGGGCGCAGCGTCACGGGCGAGACCTTCGGTTTCGGGCCGCTCCCGCGGCTGTCAGCCGGGGGGCCGGCGTCGCGCCGCAGAGTGACCGGAGAAAGATGGCTGGGGCGGTAGGATTCGAACCTACGGTACGCGGTACCAAAAACCGATGCCTTACCACTTGGCTACGCCCCAACGTGGAGGGCTGTTTAGCCAAGCAACTGCGGTGTCGCAAGTGAAAAATATGCGATAACTCTGGCCTGCGGCGGGGCCGGAACGGGGAAGAACGACGATGGAAAACTGGGATGTTGCGATCC
Organism: Paenirhodobacter sp.; assembly: GCF_050177655.1. Classification (NCBI taxonomy): domain Bacteria; kingdom Pseudomonadati; phylum Pseudomonadota; class Alphaproteobacteria; order Rhodobacterales; genus Paenirhodobacter; species Paenirhodobacter sp. The sequence continues at coordinate 19,603 of NZ_JBFXGV010000002.1, read as the reverse complement.
TCGGCGCGGGGGCGGCGGGGCTTTTCGCGGGGGCCGAGGCGGCGCGGCGCGGGCGGCGGGTGATCGTGCTCGACCATGCCGAAAGCCCGGGGGAGAAGATCCGCATCTCGGGTGGCGGGCGGTGCAATTTCACCAATCGTGACCTCACGCGGCAGAACGCGCCCACGCGGTTCCTGTCGGAAAACCCGCGCTTTGCACTCTCCGCGCTGAGCCGCTTCACGCCTGCCGATTTCATCGCGCGCCTCGACCGCGCCGGCATCGCCTGGCACGAGAAACACTCGGGCCAGCTCTTCTGCGACGGCAAGGCGGTGCAGGTGGTGCGGCTGCTCACCGAGGATCTCGCTCAGGCCGGGGGCGCGCTGCGCCTCGGCGTCACGATCGAGGCGGTGCGGCGCGCGGGCGAGGGGTTCGTGATCGACACGGCCGAGGGGCCGATCGCGGCGGCGCGCGTGGTGGTGGCGACGGGGGGCAAGTCGATCCCGAAGATCGGGGCGAGCGGGCTTGGCTATCGCATCGCCGAAGGCTTCGGGTTGCGGGTGACGGAGACGCGCCCGGCCCTCGTGCCGCTCACCTTCGCGGAACAGGATCTGGCGAAGACCGCCCCGCTTGCCGGCATCGCGGTCGAGGCGCGGGTGCGCCATGGCCGCACCGCCTTCGACGAGGCGCTGCTCTTCACCCATCGCGGGCTCTCGGGCCCGGCGATCCTGCAGATCTCGAGCTACTGGCGCGAGGGCGAGGCGATCGAGATCGACCTCGCGCGCGGGCGTGACATCGCCGCCGAGCTTGCGGCGATGCGGGGGCAGGGCGGTCGCGTCGCGCTGCACAATGCGCTGGGCCGGTTGCTGCCGGAAAAGCTCGCCGATTTCGTGGTGGCGGAGACGGGGCTTTCCGGGCGGCTCGCCGATCAGAACAACCGTGCCCTCGAGGTGCTCGCCGCGCAGCTCCATCGCTGGACGCTGCGCCCGGTGGGCTCGGAAGGCTACCGCACCGCCGAGGTGACGCTCGGCGGCGTCGCCACCGAGGAGCTCGACGCGAAGACGTTCGAGGCGAAGCGGGTGCCGGGGCTTCATTTCATCGGCGAGGTCGTCGACGTCACCGGCTGGCTCGGCGGCTACAATTTCCAGTGGGCCTGGTCCTCGGGCTGGGCCGCGGGACAGGTGATCTGAGGCCGGACCGGGGCGCTGCCCCGGACCCCGGGATATTTCGGCACTTTGGAAGGGGTTTCCAAAGTGCGGAAATATCCCGGGGGAGTCCGCAGGACGGGGGCAGCGCCCCCCGCGCGCGGGGTCAGAGGCGGATCGGATCGGCCTTCGCCAGCCGGTCGAACTCCATCAGCGAGGCGATGAGTTTCGGCATCGCCTCGAGGCGGATCATGTTCGGCCCGTCGGAGGGGGCGTTGTCCGGGTCTTCATGCGTCTCGATGAAGACGCCCGCGATGCCGAGGCTGACGGCGGCGCGCGCCATCACCGGCGCCATCTCGCGCTGACCGCCCGAGGCGCCGCCAAGGCCGCCCGGCTGCTGCACCGAATGGGTGGCGTCCATGATCACCGGGTAGCCCGTCTTCATCATCGTCGGCAGCCCGCGCATGTCGGCGACGAGCGTGTTGTAGCCGAACGAGCTGCCGCGCTCGGTCAGCAGGATCTTCTCGTTGCCGGTCGAGGCGACCTTGTCGGCGACATTCGGCATGTCCCAGGGGGCGAGGAACTGCCCCTTCTTGATGTTGACGACGCAGCCGGTCTCGCCCGCGGCGAGCAAGAGGTCGGTCTGCCGGCAGAGGAACGCCGGGATCTGGATCACGTCGACGACGGCGCCCGCGGCACGCGCCTGTTCGATGTCGTGCACATCGGTCAGAACCGGGCAGCCGAGGCGCGCGCGCACCTCCTCGAGCATGCGCAGCCCCGCCTCCATGCCGACGCCGCGCCGCCCCTTCAGGCTGGTGCGGTTCGCCTTGTCATAGCTCGCCTTGAAGACATATTGCGCCCCGGCATCGGCGCAGGCCTTCACCATCGCCTCCCCGATCATCAGCGCATGATCGAGGGTCTCGAGCTGGCACGGCCCCGCGATCACGGTCAGCGCACGGTCGTTGGAGACGGTCAGACCGCCGATGTTCACGTCTTTCATGATGTCCTCCGGTCAGCTCGAAACCTGTTCGCGCAGGATCGACGCGGTCAGCGAGAGCATCAGATAGATACCCGAAAAGATCAGGAAGGCCAGCAGCGTATCCTCGAAGGCGCGCGGATAGGTCGGCTCGTCCGGCGCGATCGGGCGCACGCCCATTTCAAGATAGCGCACCTGCTTGTTCGCCTCGATCCGGGCGGTTTCCATCTGCTGCGCGGCAGCGGCGAGCAGCGTCTGGCGCGTTTCCAGCTCGGCCTCGGCGATGCGCAGCTGACCGGTGACCGCGGCGAGCGATTCGCTCTGCCCGGTCTTTTCGGTGAGCTGCTTGCGCAGATCGGCGATCAGCTGTTCGAGCCGCGCGATGTCCCCCTTCACACCCGCGACGCGGGCGGCGTTGGGGCGGTCGTTGTCGAGCAGCTGGCCAAGCTCCAGCCGCTTCTTTTGCAGCTCGGTCTCGAAGCCGGTGACCTGGGTCATCACCGCGTTGCTTTCGCTCACCGGGTCGAGGATGCCGACCTTCTCCTGCAGCCCGAGCACCTTGGCCTGGGCGGCGAAGACCTTCGCCTCGGCGTCCTCGTAGCTGTCGCGCGCGCCCTTCATCTGGTCGCCGCGCAGCCGCGAGGTGAGCTGGTCGACCTGTTCTTCGGCATAGGAGATCAGCGCCTCGGAAAAGCGCTTCGATTCCTCGGGGTTGGGGGCGGAAACCTCCAGCCGCACGATGCCCTCCGACGGGTCGTAGCCGATCTTCACGTTGCGCTTGTAGATCTTGTAGGCCGCCTCGTTCGAGGCATCCGGCGCCAGCCGCTGCAGCGGGTCGATGTCGGGCTCCGAGAACACCTTCTTGAAGCCCTGGTCCTGATCGAGCCGCATCATCGCATCGCGCGACTGCAGGTAACTCTGCACCGTCACCGAATCCTGGTTGGTGGCGAGCTGGGTGCCGGAGAACAGGCTGCCAAGGCCCGAGGCCCCCGCCATCCCCTCCGCCTTCTGGATCACGAAGGCCGATTTCGTCGCATACATCGGCGTCGCGAGGGCGAAATAGTAGAACCCCGCGAGCAGCGTCGGCAGGAACACGAAAAAGGCGAGCCGCGCGGCGAGCAGCGCGAGCTTGCGCCGGCGCCGTTTCGCGATGTCGCGCTGGATCTTGATGATCTCCCGCGCGCGCTGCCCCTCGTCGAGGGGGGCGGGCGGCGGCGCTTTGCCCTCCTTCATCGTCTGCGGCAGCTGCACCCTGGTGTCGGCGCCGGCGCCGTCGATCTTGGCGAGCGCCTTGGTCGTGGCCGAACCGCTGGTCGCGGGCAGCTGCGCGTCGGTCTCCGGCGCGGCGGGGCTCGCGTGTTCGAGCGCCATCAGCGCGCCGCGGTCGAAGGGGTCGATGCCGCGCCGGCGCAGGATGCGCACCGCCTCGAAATCGGAGGTCGCCTCGATCCCGTGTTTCTGCGCCATCCGCCGCGCGAGGCGGAGCTGGCGCCCGGTGAGCCCCTCGGCGCGGATCGCGGCGATCTCCTCTTCCGAGGTCAGCTCGGCCGGGGCGAGCACCTCGCCCTGCGTCCCGCCCTTGCCGGCGAAGATCTCCGGGTCGAACCCGTCCTCATGCGGTTCGAAAAGCGCGGCGGGATCGTCCGCGGCCGCGGGTTGCGAGGGCGGGGTCTGCGGGGGCGCCGCGGCCTCGGTCGCAGCGGCGGCCGCGGGCTCCGGTTCGGCGCGGCCCTCCGCGCGGGCGAGGCGATGCGCCTCGAGATCGTCGATCGTCGCGCTGCCGGGCGGCAGCGGCGCGAGCGGTTCCGGCGCGACCACGGATCCCGACGCCTCGGCCAGCATCTGGCTCGCACGGCGGATGCGGTATTTCATGGCCTTAGGATGAGTAGTCATACAGCCGCTTCGCTTCTTCAAGGGTGTCGAACATGTAGAGCTGCCCGTCGCGCAGCACGGCGGCCGAGCGGGCGAATTTTTCCAGCGTCGAGGGCTGGTGCGAGACGATCACCACCGTCGCCTCCTTCAGCCGGTCGCGCAGGATCGCGCCGGCCTTGCGGTTGAACTCGACGTCGGTGGTCGAGGGCATGCCCTCGTCGATCAGATAGATGTCGAATTCCAGCGCCAGCATCAACGCGAAGGTGAAGCGCGAGCGCATCCCCGAGCTGTAGGTGCCGACCGGCATGTCGAAATATTCGTGGATATTGCACAGCCAGCGGCAGAAGGCCTCGACGTAATCGGGGTCGAGCCCGTAGAGCCGGGCGATGAAGCGCGAATTTTCCCGCGCGGTGTGCTTGCTCACCACCCCGCCCATGAAGCCGAGCGGGAAGGAGACGCGGCAGGTCTTGCGGATCTCGCCCTCGTCGGGTTTCTCGAGCCCGGCCATCATGTTGATGATCGTGGTCTTGCCGGTGCCGTTCGGCGCGAGGATGCCGAGCGAATTGCCCAGTTCGACGCGGAAGCTGGCACGGTCGAGGATGACCTTGCGCTGCTTGCCCGTCCAGAAGGACTTGCTGACATTCTCGAATTCGAGCATCGCTTCGGCCTGCCGTCCGCCTCTTGCCCCGGTCTGTCGAAGATGACCGGATATCGTTAACAAAACCGCCTACACGGGCATTCGGGCGACATTATGTCCGAACTCTTGATCGAGATACAATCCGTCCCAAATTGTAGCGTCTCACGAAACTATGAGGAAGCCGTGATCGCCGCCCCCGCCCTGGTTGCCCGGATCGAGGCCTGCCGCCTTTGCGCCGGGCGTTTCGCCGCGACGGCGAGCGGCCATATGCCGCGCCCGGTGGTCTGGTTCCGGCCCGGGGCGCGGGTGCTGATCGTGGGGCAGGCGCCGGGCGCGCGGGTGCATGCCTCGGGCCGGCCCTTCACCGATGCCTCGGGCGACCGGCTGCGCGACTGGATGGGGATCGGGCCGGAGACCTTCTACGATCGCGACCGGGTGGCGATCGTGCCGATGGCCTTCTGCTTTCCGGGCTATGACGCGAAGGGGGCGGATCTGCCGCCGCCGCCGCTTTGCGCCGCGACCTGGCGCGCGGAGGTGATGGCGGCGCTTGGCCCGATGGATCTGACGCTGCTCGTCGGCGGCGCGGCGCAGCGCTGGCATCTCGGCACGCGCAACGTCACCGCGGCGGTGGCGGACTGGCGCGCGCAGGCACCGCGCGTGTTTCCCTTGCCTCATCCGTCCTGGCGCAATACGGCATGGCTGAGAAAAAATCCGTGGTTCGCCGCCGAGCTGCTGCCGGCGTTGCGGGCGCGGGTGAAGGAGCTGCTATGACCCCCTATGACCGCGCCCATGCCGCGATGGAAGCCGATCCGGAAAACGAGGCCGCACGCCTCGCCGTCTACGACCGGCTCGCCGATGCGGAGCTGTTCCTCCTGCTCGAGAGCGAGCCGGAGGACGAGGACATCACGCCGCAGCTCTTCGAGACGGAGGAGGGCGATTTCGTCCTCGCCTTCGACCTCGAGGAGCGGCTGGCGGAATTCGTGGGCGAGCCTGCGCCCTATGCGGCGCTGCCCGGGCGGGTGATCGCGCAGCATCTGGCGGGGGAGGGGGTCGGTCTCGGCATCAACCTCGGCGTCGCCGACTCGGCGATGCTGCTGCCGCCCGAGGCGCTCGAATGGCTGAGCCACACGCTGACCCACGCGCCCCAGCCCGCCGCGGCGCGGCCGGTGGCCTTCGATGCGCCCGGGCTCTCGCCGGCGATCCTCGGGCTCCTGCTGCCGGCCTTCGAGGCGAAATTCGATCAGCTCGCGGGGCTCGCCTCCCACGCGCTCCTCGGCGGCGTGACCTATGAGGACGGTCGGCGCGGCCATGTGCTCGCGGTGATCGGCGCGCCCGAGGCGGCGCAGCCCGGCATCGCCAAGGCGATGGGCGAGGCGCTGACCTTTTCGGGCCTCGAGGCGGGGGAGCTCGACGTGACCTTCCTCGGTGAGGACGATCCGGCGGCGCAGGTGCTGCTCGAAAAGGCGCTGGTGCTGCACCTGCCCGAACGCGAGGAAGAAGAGGTGCAGGAGCTGAAGCCGACGATGCCGGGGATGGACCCGTCAAAACCGCCGATCCTGCGGTGAACGCGCAGGGGGCCTTCCGCCCCCTCTGGCCTGCGGCCATTCACCCCCGAAGGTATTTGGGGCAAGATGAAGCCCGGGGCCTATTCTGCTTTCATCTTGCCGGAAATACCTCGGGGGTCCGGGGGCGGCGCCCCCGGCCTTGCCTCAGCGCAGCCCGATCTCGGCCAGTGCCGCCTGCAGCTCGCGCGGCAGGACATCTTCGCGCGCGCGGTCGGTGCGCAGATCGGCGGGGGCATCCTCGGGGGCGAGGTAGCGCCAGCCCTGGAACGGGCGGCGCGGCATCGCCTCGGTACGCACCACGTCGCGGTCGAGCACGATCGCGCAGCGCGGGATGCCGTCGGCGCCCATCACCTCGTCGAGCGCGCGGATCCGCTGGCGCGCGAGCACCACGCCCTTGAACACCCAGTAGAGCGAGCCGCCGGCGAGGATCTCCTCGCCGCGTTTCGGGGTCATGCGGGTGATGTGCATCGCCGGGCCGTCGCCATAGCGCGCCCTTTGCCAGTCGATCAGATCCTCGACCTTCTCGGCGCCCACGCAGAGTTTCAGCATATGAATCATCGCAGCCCCCTATCGCCCCAGATCTAGGCCGCCGGGGGCGCCACGGCAACCGGGGGATCGGCGGGCATTCGGTCTGGCCTCCCGCCGGCATACGCGGTATGGTGGGTATCCGCCCCGGTCGCACCAGATGTTCCGGGGCTTTGCCGTTTTCGACGGATTCACCCCGACCCGCCCAGACGCAGCACTCAGAAGAACCGAGGAAAAGATGACCCGTTTTGCCGCCCCGATCGCCGAACAGATCTGGGACATGAAATATCGGCTGAAAGAGGCGGATGGCACGCCGGTCGATGTCACGGTGGAGGACAGCTGGCGCCGCGTCGCGCGCGACCTCGCCTCGGTCGAGGCGGATCCGGCGCAATGGGAGGAGCGCTTCTTCCACGCGCTCGAGGATTTCAAATTCCTGCCGGCGGGGCGCATCCTTGCGGGCGCCGGCACCGGGCGTTCGGTCACGCTTTTCAACTGCTTCGTCATGGGCACGATCCCGGATTCGATGGGCGGGATCTTCGACATGCTGAAGGAGGCCGCGCTGACGATGCAGCAGGGCGGCGGCATCGGCTACGATTTCTCGACGATCCGGCCGCGCGGCGCCGAGGTGAAGGGCGTCGCCGCCGATGCCTCCGGCCCGCTCAGCTTCATGGATGTCTGGGACGCGATGTGCCGCACGATCATGTCGGCGGGCTCGCGCCGCGGCGCGATGATGGCGACGATGCGCTGCGACCACCCCGACATCGAGAGCTTCATCACCGCCAAGCAGGACTCGGCCCGGCTGCGGATGTTCAACCTCTCCGTGCTGGTCACCGATCCCTTCATGGCGGCGGTGAAGGCGGACGGGCCCTGGGAGCTGAAATTCGACGGCAAGGTCTATCACACCGTCAACGCGCGCGATCTGTGGAACAAGATCATGCGCGCGACCTATGATTTCGCGGAACCCGGCGTGATCTTCATCGACCGCATCAACGCGATGAACAATCTCAACTATATCGAGACGATCGCGGCGACGAACCCCTGTGGCGAGCAGCCCTTGCCGCCCTATGGCGCCTGTCTGCTCGGCTCGATCAACCTCGCGCGGCTGGTCGAGCGGCCCTTCGAGCCGCAGGCGATGATGAATTTCGACAAGCTCGACACGCTCGTGCGCACCGCGGTGCGGATGATGGACAATGTCGTCGACGCCTCGCGCTTTCCGCTGCCGCAGCAGGCGGAGGAGGCCCGCAACAAGCGCCGCATCGGCCTGGGCGTCACCGGGCTTGCCGACGCGCTTTTGATGCTCGGCCTGCGCTATGGTTCGGACGAGGCCGCGGCGGCGACCGAGCTCTGGATGAAGGCGATCGCGCGGGCGAGCTATCTCGCCTCGGTCGATCTCGCGCAGGAGAAGGGGGCGTTTCCGCTGTTCGACGCGGAGCGCTACCTCGCCTCGGGCAATATGATGCAGATGGATGACGACGTGCGCGACGCGATCCGCGCCCACGGCATCCGCAACGCGCTGCTCACCTCGATCGCGCCGACCGGCACCATCTCGCTTTACGCGGGCAATGTGAGCTCGGGGATCGAGCCGGTCTTCGCCTATGCCTATACCCGCAAGGTGCTGCAGAAGGACGGTAGCCGGACCGAGGAAGAGGTCGTCGATTACGCGGTGCAGATGTGGCGCGACAAGAAGGGCGACGCGCCGCTGCCCGACTATTTCGTCAATGCCCAGACGCTGGCGCCGCTCGACCATGTGCGGATGCAGGCGGCGGCGCAGAAATGGATCGACTCGAGTATTTCGAAGACGATCAACTGCCCCGAGGACATCGCCTTCGAGGCCTTCAAGGAGGTCTACATGGAGGCCTTCGAGACCGGCTGCAAGGGCTGCACCACCTACCGGCCGAACGACGTGACCGGATCGGTGCTGAGCGTGTCCGAGACCTCGGAAAAGACGCCCGAGGCCGACACGGGCGCCGAGGTCGTCTATCTGACCGAGCCGCTCGACCGCCCCGCCGCGCTCGAGGGGCAGACCTACAAGCTGAAATGGCCGGGCTCGGAACACGCGATCTACATCACGGTGAACGACATCGTGCAGGGCGGGCACCGGCGGCCCTTCGAGGTCTTCATCAACTCGAAGAACATGGAGCATTACGCCTGGACCGTGGCGCTGACGCGGATGATCTCGGCGGTGTTCCGGCGTGGCGGCGACGTCAGCTTTGTCGTCGAGGAACTGAAGGCGGTGTTCGACCCGCGCGGCGGCGCCTGGATGGCGGGGCAATACATCCCCTCGATCCTCGCCGCGATCGGCGGCGTGATCGAGCGCCACCTGATCGCGATCGGCTTCATCGCGGGCGAGGGGATGGGGCTGAAGAGCGACCCGAAGGCCGAGGTGATGGCGGTCGGCGAAGCCCCCCGCGGCCCGGCCTGCCCGAGCTGCGGTTCCTATGCGATGCGCAAGGTCGAGGGCTGCATGACCTGCGCCGACTGCGGCCATTCGAAATGCGGCTGAGCGTGTCGCGCCGCATGATTGTGGCGTGTCACATGACATGACCTGAACGTTCCAAAAGGTCATTTTGCCGAATGAAGCGATCAAGCAGCCTCGGGGCGATGCCCCGAGGCTTTTGTGTATATGTCTGAAGCAGAGGCCGCGGGGCGGTCTTACCTTTCTGCGGGGTCCTTACGGGCGACGTGCGCAGGCGGCTTTCGCCGATGGGTTCTTCGCCCGTGAAGGTCGAAACTGGCCCGTAGCAAACTTCCGTTGTCCTCGTCGGCTCTGCTGCACGGCATCATCGAAGCGGTCGTTCCGGACCCGGCGCAGCATGCTGCTTTGGCTCCGATGTCAGCTGCGCGGGGCGAAGCGGGCGTGCGCTGCAATCATCCTGACGGCGGCTTTTAACTTCGTGTCTAGGGGCAGGATTCAAAACCGACAAATGACGAGAGCCGCGAATGCGATGGCCGTGAGGAACACCTTCGGGCAGCGGCCATGACGAGGCGCCACGCGCCTCCCGTCTTGAGCCCGCTGAACATGATCTCGATGCGGTCGCGCCGCTTGTATCTGCGCTTGTCGCATTTGACCGGTGTCTTGCCCTGAAACGATTCTCCGAGCCAGTCAGCGTCATGGCCGTGATCCCCTGGCGGCCATTTGACGTTTGGCAGGCCGCGCGGCGGGGCCTGTGCGCTTCACCCGTCCGGCGGTAACGAACAGGTCGATCGCTCGCCGCCGGCTGTCGCAGATGGCGTGCAGCTTGGTGTTCGTGCCGCCTTTGGTTCGACCGATCAGACGACCACGCCCCCATTTTGGGCCGCCATGCCGGTCGCCGTTCGATGGGCCTTGAGCTGTCTCGTGTCGATCGTCACCGCTTTCTTTTCGCCGTGTTCCGCCGCCCGCCCGGCCATCATTCGTGCGAAGATGCCCTTTGCGCTCCGAGGCTTCCCATGACCCCAGACGATGGACAGCAGATGGGCTGATCGGAATGCAAGGCGCCGCGCGCGCGTTCAGCCTTTCCGGCTTGGCGGAGCCCCCAGACTATCGAGATAAAGCGCGGCCAATGTCTGCGCATTGCGCGCGAAACTCGGGTCGCGGCTGTGCTGGGCTGCGACGATGGCGCCGTCGATCAGCACCGCAAAGCTGCGTGCGACCTCGGAAATGTCGCGCGCCTGCAATTCGATCGCCTGTGCCTTGAGCCAGGTGATCAGGTGCTCCTTATGGAGTGCGGCCGCGCGGCGCACCGCGTCGTTTCCGGTGTCGAACTCGGCCACCGCATTGATGAACGGGCAGCCGTAGAACCCGGGATCGGCGAACCAGTCCTGTAGCACGTCAAAAACGGCGAGCAGCCTGTCGCGCGCCGACCCCTCGACCTGCGCAAGCCGACCGAAGAACCACTCGCGCCAGGTCTCGCCCTCGGCCTGGAGCACCGCGGCGATCAGCTCTTCCTTCGAGGCGAAATGATTATAGAGCGTCGCCTTGGCGGTTTCGGCTCGCGCAAGGATGGTGTCGATCCCGGTCGCGGCGAAGCCGTGATTGCAAAACAGATAGGACGCCGCGCGCATCAGCCGCTCGCGCGCGGTTTTCGACGGTCGCGCGGCAAAGCTCCAGCTGAGGGCGGCGTTGGGGCAGATATTTTGCACACCGTCTTCCATGAAATCACCTTAACGCATGGGAGAGATTTGTAACAACTCTGGGTTTTGATGGCATAGAGCGCCGAATAAAGCAAGACAGATTGGTCCAATTTTCCGCGGATGAACGCGGCCTGAGAATCGAAGTTTTTCGCATTTCTTGGCAAGGCTTAGACCAAATGCGGTCAGTCTACCCCTTTTTTCGCTTATTTTTCTCTCAGTTTTGGAAATTGAGCGCCGAAACGGTCGGTTCGATTGACGGCCTCCCTCACGGTGCGGTGAATAGACAGATCTGTTCGTTCATCCCCGGAGAGGAGATCCGATGGCCATGACGCTGACCCTGTCTGACAATGCTGCGCAAGGCGCTCAAGACGCCCCGCGCCGCCGCCCTGTTCCGGTCGGGGCGCATGTCGCGATCAAGGGGCTGAGCCATGCCTATCGTCGCCATGACGGCAAGGTGCTCGACGGGATCGACTTTGAGATCAAGGCCGGTGAGGTCGTGGCGCTGCTGGGGCGCTCGGGCTGCGGCAAGTCCACGCTTTTGCACATGCTCTCGGGGCTGACGCATCCGTCCGAGGGCGAGGTCGTCATCAACGGCAACACGATCCGCGAGCCCTCGCCGAAATGGGTGATGATGTTTCAGGCGCCCTCGCTGTTTCCCTGGATGACGGTGGCGCAGAATGCGGCGCTCGGGCTGAAATTCACCCGTCGCACCGATCAGATCGCGCGTCGCATCCCCGAGATCCTCGATCTCGTCGATCTTGGCGCTTTCGCGACCCGCAATGCGCAGGAGCTTTCGGGTGGGCAGCAGCAGCGCGTGGCGCTGGCCCGCTCGCTCGCGCCCGAACCCGAGATGCTGCTGCTGGACGAGCCGTTCTCGGCGCTCGACGCCTTTACCCGGCGCAACCTGCAACGCGACGTGCGCCAGATCGCCCGCGATCTCGGGCTGACGCTGGTGCTGGTGACCCATGACGTCGGCGAGGCGGTCCGCATGGCCGACCGGGTCATCGTGCTCAAGGCCAATCCGGGCCGGGTTTTCGAGAACACCGCGATCACGCTTTCGGAAGAGCAGCGCAGCGGCGGTTCCGACGAATTCCAGGCCGAGCACAGCCGCCTGATGGCCATCTACGCCCAGGCCGCGGACGCGCCGGGTGAGAGTGCCGAAACGACCAATGACTTCACTCAGATCTGAAGGAGACGGGACCGATGACCAAGAAAACTTGCTCTCACAACCACCCGCACGACCTGCACGCCGCCTGCTGCGGTGGCGAGGAGGGGTTTGATCCGGGCCGCCGTCAGACGCTCGATCTGCTGGCCAGGGGCGGGCTCGCGGCGATGCTGGGCGGTTTGGCCGCCGGCCTGCCGCAGATGGCGCGCGCGCAATCCGACGAGGTTCTGCGCATCGGCTATCTGCCGATCACCGACGCGACGCCGCTCCTGGTGGCCCATGCCAAGGGCTATTTCGAGGAAGAGGGCATCAAGGCCGAGAAACCGACGCTGATCCGGTCCTGGCCGGCGCTGATCGAAGGCTTCGTCGCGGGCAAGTTCAACCTCGTGCACTTCCTCAAGCCGATCCCGGTCTGGATGCGCTACAACAACAAGGTGCCGGTCAAGATCATGGCCTGGGCACATACCAACGGCTCGGCGCTGGTGGTGGGCAAACATACCGACGTGACCGATTTCGCGGGGCTGGGCGGCAAGCAGGTCGCGGTGCCGTTCTGGTATTCGATGCACAATATCGTGCTGCAATACGCGCTGCGCGCCAATGGCATCAAGCCGGTGATCAAGGCGCAGGGCGAGGCGCTGGCGCCGGACGAGTGCAACCTGCAAGTGCTGCCGCCGCCGGACATGCCCCCCGCGCTCGCGGCGCGCAAGATCGACGCCTATATCGTGGCCGAACCGTTCAACGCGCTGGGGGAGCTGAAGGCCGGCGCGCGGATGCTGCGTTTCACCGGCGACATCTGGAAGAACCACCCCTGCTGCGTCCTGTGCATGCACGAGGAGGACACCACCGCCAAGCCCGAATGGACGCAAGGGGTGATGAACGCACTGGTGCGCGCCTCGGTCTATGCCAGCCAGAACAAGGCCGAGGTGGCGGAGCTACTGTCCAAGGATGGTGCGGGCTACCTGCCGGCACCGGCCCCGGTCGTGACCCGCGCGATGACGCTTTATGCCGATCACAAGGAATATATCGACGAGGGGGCGATCAAGAACGAGGCCGAGTTCCACAACGGCCGGATCGACTTCCAGCCCTGGCCTTACCCTTCGGCGACCAAGCTGATCGTCAAGGCGATGAACGAAACGGTCGTGGCGGGCGAGACCACCTTCCTCGACGGGCTCGATCCGGAATTCGTGGCCACTGACCTCGTCAATTACGACTACGTAAAAGCCGCGCTCGAGAAATACCCCGAGTGGAAGGCCGACCCGTCCGTCGCGGGCAGCGCCGATCCCTACGCCCGCGAGGAGATCTTCAAGCTATGAGCGACGCGGTCCAGCTCCCCTCGACGATCCTGCGTATCCCGCGCCTCGGCTCGCTGCGCAGCCTGATCAACGCGTTGATCGGGACCGCTGCCCTTCTGGGGCTGTGGTGGCTCGGCGGGTTCGTCGTCGAGAACGATCCCGACCTTTACGCCTTCGCCGATTTCGCCCCCGCGCCGACGCTCGAGCGGCTGTGGGAGATGATCGCCTCGGGCGAGGTGCTCACCATGTCGGGGCCGTCGCTGCAACGGGTGGGACTGGGCCTGCTGTTCGCCGCGGGTTTCGGGGTGCCGGTCGGCATCCTGATCGGCCGGGCGCCGAGGATCCACGAGGTCACCAACGTGCCCTTCCAGTTCCTGCGGATGATCTCGCCGCTGAGCTGGATGCCGATCGCGGTCATGGCGTTCGAGACCTGGGACGGGGCGATCGTGTTCCTGATCGCGATGGCCGCGCTCTGGCCGATCCTGTTCTCGACCGCGGCCGGCGTGCGCCGGATCGACCCGGCCTGGCTCAAGGTGGCGCGCAATCTCGGCGCAAGCCCGTTGCACTTGCTGGGTACGGTGATCCTGCCCGCCATTGCGGTCGACGTGATGCAGGGGATCCGGCTCGCCCTCGGGGTGGCCTGGGTCGTCCTCGTGCCCGCCGAATATCTCGGCGTCACCTCGGGCCTCGGTTTCGCGATCAACGATGCGCGCGACACGCTCGACTATTCCCGGCTGGCGGCGACGGTCGTGGTGATCGGGGTGATCGGTTTCGCCCTCGACGCCGCCATTGGCCAGCTCGTCAAAAAGTTCAACTGGGTCCGCGCCGCCGCGCATTGACCTGCCATTCACAGACAGCAACAGGAGGTATTCCCATGTCTGAACCCGCCACCGCTCTCACCGGCTGCCTTGCCCCCACCGCCGAGACCTCGTGCCTCGCGCCGATCTCGAAGGAAGGTCTCGAAGACCTGATCGCCAAGGGCAAGGCCGATCCGAAAGCCGTCAAGACGCTCAAGTGCAAGACCGTCGCCGAGGGCCGCTTCCGTCACGCGAACTACATCCGCAATCTCGAGCCCTACATCGTCGACGAACCGCCGGGGCTCTTGGGCGACGATACCGCGCCGAACCCGTCCGAAGCCTCGCTGGCGGCACTCGGTTCCTGCGTCGCGGTCGGCCTGCATGCCAACGCCATCGCCCGCGGCATCACGATCAGGAAGCTCGAGCTCGAGCTGGAAGGTGACCTGAACATCACCGCCGTCTGGGGCACCGGCGATGTGTCGGAAAAGCCCGTGGGTTTCACCGATGTGCGCATCAAGGTCGATATGGAAGCCGATTGCCCGCAAGAAGAGATCGACGCGCTGATCACCCATGTCTCGCAGTGGTCGCCGGTGTTCAACACCTTCGCGCGCCCGGTGAACATGGTCGTGGAATCCGTCTGAGCCGGGTCGGCCGAATGCGCTGACCCAGATGCCGCGCCCTCTTCGGGCGGGCGCGGCCCTCTCCTCCCTGAGCAAAGGACCCGAACCGATGAACGTTGCAGCCCCCATTACCGCCTATGATCCGGCAGAGGTCGAGCGCATCTCGGCCGAGATGCTGGCGCCGCTCGCGCGCAAGATCGACGACGAGCGGATCTACCCCGAAGAGATCGTGCGCGCCTATGGCAAGGCCGGCGCCTATGGCACCCATGTCGGTGGCAAGGACAGCGATGTCGACCTGACGACCGCGGTGCTGGCGATGGCGCGCGCATCGGAGGAGTGCCTCTCCACCGGTTTCTGCCTCTGGGCGCAGGATACGCTGGCCTGGTATATCGCGAGCTCCGACAACGACCATCTCAAGACCGAGCTTCTGCCCCAGGTCGCGCGCGGTGAGGCGCTGGGCGGCACCGGCATGTCGAACCCGATGAAGGCGCTTGGCGAGATCGAGCCGATGCGCCTGAAAGGCGCGCGCGTCGCGGGCGGCTACAAGGTCAAGGGGCTGCTGCCCTGGGTCTCGAACCTGCCCGAGGACGGCTATTTCGGCACCATCTTTCACGTCGAGGTCGAAGGCCAGGACAAGCCCAAGCGGGTGATGGCGATCATCCATGCCGGCTGGGAGGGCATCAGGCTCAAGCTCGACCACGAATTCGTCGCGATGGGCGGCACTGCGACCTGCAATGTGCAGTTCCGCGATGTCTTCGTCTCCGACGACTGGGTGCTGGCCGACCCCGCAGAGCCCTTCGTGAAACGGATGCGTCCGGGCTTTACCCTGCTGCAATGCGGGATGGCCGCCGGGATCATCAAGAACTGCATCGACCTGATCCGGCAGGTGGAAACCCCGCTGGGCCATGTGAACAAATACCTGCCCGTTCAGGCGAGCGATCTCGAGGCCGAATATGACGCCTTGCTCGCCGATGTCGTCGAGATGTGCGCCACGCCCTATGACGAGAGCGACGCGTTCTACCTTCGCGTGCTCAAGGCCCGGCTCGCGGGCGGGGAATTGGCGATGAAGGCGGCGCATTGGGCGCAGCTTCATCAGGGCGCGCGCGGCTATGTCACCCATGGCGCGGCGCAGCGCCGTCTGCGCGAGGCCTATTTCGTCGGCATCGTGACGCCCGCGACCAAACATCTTCGCATGCTGATTGATCAGCTCGGAGGCTGAGCCTGACGGGCGCGGCGCGGGAAGAGTTCCGCGCGCCGCGCCGCCCCGCGACTTTCACGAGATCCAACAAGGCGCCGTTCCCGTGACGGCGTGATCAGGGAGTATTGTCCAATGGAAACGAAACTTATTACCGCCGCCGAGCTGCACGCGCTCAACGATGCCGGGCTGGCTGTCGTGATCGACACGCGCGATCCCGACAGCTTTGCCGCAGGCCATGTCGCAGGCGCGGTGAACATGCACGACATCTTCACCTTCCTCGCTACCTCGGATGCCGCGGGCATGGCCGCGCTTCAGGAGAAATTCGCCGCCGAGTTCGCAGCCGCCGGTCTCGATGGCGAGAAGACGGCCGTCATCTACGAGGCTTCGATGAATACCGGCTTCGGCCAGTCCTGCCGCGGCTTCTTCCTGCTGTCCTTCCTCGGCTATCCCAAGGTGAAAGTGCTGCATGGCGGCTTTGCCGCCTGGGCCGCCGAGGGCCTTCCGGTCTCGACCGCGCCAGTCGCGCCCACGCCTGGCGGGTTCGAGCTCGACCCCGCCGCCGCTGCGATCATGATGGATGTGGCCGACATGAAGGCCGCGATCGACGACCCCGAGGCGGTGATCCTCGACGTGCGCGACATCGACGAATGGATCGGCGAAAGCTCCTCGCCCTATGGCAAGGATTTCTGCCCGCGCAAGGGCCGCATCCCCGGTGCGGTCTGGATCGAGTGGTATCGCATGATGAAACCCGGCGCCCATGGCCCCGAGATGAAATCGAGCGCCGAGGTGCTGGCCGAATGCGCGACCGTGGGCATCACCCGCGACACCCCGGTCAAGATCTATTGCTTCAAGGGCGCGCGCGCCTCGAACACCTTCCTCGCGCTCAAAGAGGCCGGTGTGAAGGATGTCGCGATCTATTTCGGCTCGTGGAACGAATGGTCGCGCGATCCGTCCCTGCCGATCGAGGAAGGGCTGCCCTACGGCGCCTGATCCAGCAACCCCATCATCTGACAAGGAGAATTCAAGATGACCACCCGTGCCGAACTCACCGAGAAGATCGTCGCACACAAGACGTTCAACGACATCAAATGGGCCGATGTGGCCGCGGCCGTCGGCCAGTCCAAGGAATGGACCACCGCGGCGCTGATGGGCCAGATCTCGCTGTCGAAGGAGCAGGCCTATGCCGCGGGCAACGCGCTGGGGCTGAACTTCTCGGATGAGGAAGTTGCGCTTCTGATGACCGTGCCCTATCGCGGCTCGCTGCCGACCGCGGTGCCGACCGATCCGCTGATCTATCGCCTCTACGAGGTGGTGAACGTCTACGGCACCACGATGAAGGCGCTGATCGAGGAAGAATTCGGCGACGGCATCATGTCGGCGATCGACTTCACCATGGACATCACCCGCAAGGCCGATCCCAAGGGCGACCGCGTGCAGATCGTGCTCGACGGCAAGTTCCTCGGCTACAAGATGTATTGACCGGCAAGGGGGCGGGCCTTTGCTGCCCGCCCCGATCGCCCCTGAAAAGGCATAATCCTCCATGAAACCGATCGTCATCGTCGGCGCGGGGCAGGCAGGCCTCGCCCTTGCCGCAAAGCTGCGCGCCCTTGGCTGCGAGACGCCGATCAAGCTGATCGGGGCCGAGCCCGCGCCGCCCTATCAGCGCCCGCCGCTGTCGAAGAAATACATGCTTGGAGAGCTGGAGCGCGAGCGGCTCCATCTGCGCCCGGAAAGCTTCTACGCGGAGAATGCGATCGAGCTGGTCACCGGCACCTGCGTCGCAGCCGTCGAGGCCGCCGAAAAGATCGTCGTGCTGGACAACGGCACCCGCATCCCCGCGTCGCATATCGCGCTTTGCACCGGCGCCGATCCGATCCGGCTGCCGAAGGCGATCGGCGGTGATCTGGCGGGCGTCCATACGATGCGCAACCTCGCCGATGCCGATGCGATGGCTGACGAATTCCGCCCCGGCGCGCGCGTGCTGATCGTCGGTGGCGGCTATATCGGGCTCGAGGCGGCGGCGGTCGCCGCGGCGAAGGGGCTCAGGGTGACGCTGGTCGAGATGGCGCCACGCCTGCTGGCCCGCGTCGCCTGCGTCGAGACGGCCGCCTGGTTCAAGGCTTTGCACGAAAGCCATGGCGTCGATATTCGCGAGGGCGGTGGCCTGTCGGAACTGAAGGGCCAGGACGGGCGCGTCACACGTGCACATCTGTCGGATGGCACCGATATCGACGTTGATTTCGTCATCGTGGGGATCGGCGTGCGGCCGGGCGTGGCGCTTGCCGAAACGGCCGGTCTTGCCATCGAAAACGGCATCAGGACCGATGCGTTCGGCGCGACCTCCGCGCCCGGGATCTGGGCTGCGGGCGATTGCGCCTCCTTCCCGCACAAAGGGTGTCGGATACGTCTGGAATCGGTGCCCAATGCGATCGACCAGGCCGAGGCGGTCGCGGCCGCGATGCTGGGCCAGGGCGCGCCCTATGTTGCAAAACCGTGGTTCTGGTCGGACCAATATGACGTGAAACTTCAGATTGCGGGGCTCAATACGGGCCATGACCGGGTGATCACGCGCGCGGGCGACAAACCCGGTACGGTTTCGCATTGGTATTTCGCGGGCGCGCGGCTGCTCGCGGTCGATGCGATGAACGACCCGCGCGCCTATATGACCGCAAAGCGCTGGATCGAGGCCGGCCAGTCGCCCGACGCAGCGGCGCTGGCCGATCCCGCCACCCCGCTGAAATCCGTGCCGCTTGCGGCCCCCCAACCCGAACTCGCAGAGGCTCCATGATCACCGTGACCTTCGAGGGCGCCGACGGCACCCGCATGACCACTCAGGCCCGACCGGGCACGACCCTGATGGAAGCCGCCCGCGCGGCCTCGGTGCCCGGCATCCTGGCCGAATGCGGCGGGGCTTGTTCGTGCTCGACCTGCCATGTCTATGTGGCACCCGACTTTTTCGATCTGTTGGAGCCTGCGGGCGAAATGGAACTGGACCTTCTGGACTTCGCCTGGGAACCCGATCCGGCGCGTTCGCGCCTGTCCTGCCAGGTCGTGCTGAGCGAGGCGCTCGACGGGCTCGTGGCACGTGTTCCGGAGCGGCAGGGTTAGATAGAGCGCAGCCTGTTCGGCGGCCGCCGTTCGTGTCGAGCGCAGCGAAGGCCGGCGGTCCGCCCCTCACGGTCAAGACCGCCCGATCAACGCCCCGGCCCCGCCGCGCATGTCCGCGGGAAGTCGATCTTGACGCCGAAGGGAAGAGAACCCGCAATATGACGTGGGGAATTCGCCAGGCGAAGACCGGCATAACATTCTGAACCTAAGTGGTTATTTGCACGAAGGCGGGGGTGGGGCGACCTCCGTGCAAATTGCCGTTCAGGGCGCGCCGAACAGCATCAGCCCCGCCCAATAGCCCGGCTTTGCATGGTCCCCCCCCGCTGCAATCATCTTGCGTTGCGCCTCGCTCAGCGCCGCCGCATTGCCCGCCCCCTCCATGCGCTTGGCATAGAAAGTCTCGGCCAGTTCGCGGGTCGCCTCGTCATCCACCTGCCAGAGCGTCGCGATCACCGCCCGCGCGCCCGCGAGCACGAAAGCATGCGAGAGCGTGCGGTATTCGAGCCCATCCGCCCCGAACCCGCTTTCGCAGGCCGACAGGAACACAAGCTCGGTCTCTGGCATCGCAATCGACATGATCTGCGCCAGATCCATATGACGGTTGCCCGCCAGGA